>CAZOWD010000006.1:0-24580 GCA_964583225.1 uncultured Verrucomicrobiales bacterium
GTCGTTGCCAGGTCTATGCCCGGTTTTTTCCTAGCGGAAGAAACCGGGCTTTCTTGTGTTGGGGGGATAACTTTCCGAATGGAGCGTGGCTTAAAGAATTTTGTGGATTTGTAGTTTAGGGAAAATGCTATTTTCTCTATTCAACTTCGTTGGTATTCCCTTTACAAATTGAGGGGTCTTTGGCAGAACCCGCGGCATGTCCGAGCTACCTAAAGCCTACGAACCGCAAGCCGTGGAAAAACAATGGTATTCCGCATGGTTGGAAAATGGTTGTTTTCACGCTGATGAGACTTCTCAGAAAGAAGGTTATTCGATCGTGATTCCGCCACCGAACGTGACGGGGATTTTGCACCTTGGGCACGTGTTGAATAACACGATTCAAGATATTCTCGTGCGCCGTGCTCGGCAGAAGGGAAAGGAGGTTTTGTGGCTTCCTGGAACGGATCACGCAGGAATTGCGACACAGACAAAGGTTGAGCGTAAGCTTCGTGAGGAAGAAGGAAAGTCGCGTCGTGAGATCGGCCGTGAGGCATTTTTGGAACATGTGTGGGATTGGAAAGAAAAGCACGGCGGGATTATTATCCAGCAGTTGAAACGGCTTGGTTGTTCTTGTGATTGGGAACGTGAGCGTTTTACGATGGACGAAGCTTATTCTGCGGAGGTTTCCAAAGTATTTACAGAGCTCTTTAAGGAGGGATTAATTTACCGAGGCAAGAGAATGGTGAACTGGTGTCCAGTTTCACTTACGGCGTTGTCCGATGAGGAGGTGATTATGAAACCTCAGAAGTCGAAGCTCTATTTTATGAAATATGAGTTTGTGGACGCTCCTGGCGAGTTTCTTGAGATTTCAACAACCCGCCCCGAAACTCTCATGGGCGATACCGCTGTGGCGGTGAACCCGAAAGATGAACGGTTCAAAAAATACATTGGCCGTAAGGTGCGTCGTCCTTTCCCCGAAGCTGAGATTGAGGTGATTGCTGACGAGCACGTGGATATTGAATTTGGAACGGGCGCGTTAAAAATCACACCTGCTCACGACAAAGCTGACTTTGAAATTGGACAACGTCACAATCTAGAAATCATTGATGTTCTTCACCCTGACGGCACGGTGAACTGCCCTGAGTGTCCCGATCTCGATGGACTCGACCGCATGGAGGCCCGCAAGTTGGCTGCCAAGAAATTGGAAGAGCTTGGGTTGCTCATTCGGGTGGAAGAATATGAAAACAACGTAGGATTTTCTGAGCGTGCCAATGTGCCCATTGAGCCTCGCATTTCGATGCAGTGGTTTTTGAAATACCCATGCGTGCAGGAGGCTGCGGATGCCGTGGCTAATGGCGAGATTCAGTTCCGTCCTGCCCGATGGAGCAAAACTTACGCGCACTGGTTAGAAAACATTCAGGACTGGTGTATTAGCCGTCAACTTTGGTGGGGTCACCAGATCCCTGTGTGGTATCGCAAAGATAAAGCATTTGAACTTCGCGAAGCGGAATCATTGGATTCTAAAGATCTGGCTGCTGGCGATATTTATGTAGGAGTTGAACCTCCGTCTGATCCCGAAAACTGGGAGCGTGATGAAGATGTGATGGATACTTGGTTTAGCTCATGGCTTTGGCCATTTGCAACGATGAACGAGGCCGAGCAGGCAAAGTTTTATCCGACATCTGATTTGGTGACTGGCCCCGATATTCTATTTTTCTGGGTCGCGCGTATGATTATGGCAGGATATCGCTTTGCAGATGGTCTTCCGTTTAAAAATGTCTTCTTTACCTCGATTATCCGCGATTCGATCGGGCGTAAGATGAGCAAGTCGCTAGGAAACTCTCCAGATCCAATCGATTTGATGGATCAATATGGTGCCGATGGCCTCCGCTTTGGTCTTTTGCGCACCGCTCCTGTGGGATCTGATGTGCGCTTTGACGAATCGTTAGTGGCTGAAGGCCGTAACTTTGCCAATAAACTCTACAATGCTTGCCGATTCCGTCAGATGGTAGGTGAAGGTGTGGAGGTGCCTGAACTTCATGCTGCGGAGGCGGATCTTCGTCCTTATCATATCGATATTTTATCGCGATTGGACAAGCTCTCTGAAGATTTGGATAAAGCGTATAGCGATTATAAATTTAACGAAGTTGGGCAGTTGCTTTACGATTTCTTCTGGAGTGAATACTGTGACAAGTTCCTCGAAGCTGTGAAAGGTGATTTCCGTTCTGATGATGAAGAAGCCAAGAAATTGACACTTTCTGTCATGGATACCGTGATGGAGCGTTATCTGGCTCATCTTCACCCTTACATGCCTCATATTACGGAGGAGTTGTCTCATCGGTTGGGATTTGTTTCCGAGGGAGAATTTTTGATGAACAAACCTCTCGCAACCGAGCCTGTTTTGGGTGGATTGTCAGAGGATGTGATTGCTCAAGGCGCTGCTACGGCATCGGCTATTTACGAAACCGCAGGAAAATTGCGAAACCTTAAAGCTGAATACAATGTTGCCAGCCGAAAAGATGTGCGTTTTGTGATGAAACCTAGCGTTGATTGGTTAGCGGATGAGCTTGCCACACTTGCGTTGCTTGCGGGCGCTGGCGAGATTGAGATTCAACCAGATTTCGAGGCTCCTAAGGGGACTCCAGCCGCGCTGACTCCAGCAGGGGAAGTTTATATGCCACTTGAAGGGTTAATCGATGTGGAGGCTGAAAAGGCTCGTCTCGATAAAGAAATCGCCAAAGTTTCCAAAGAAGTGAAGAAATGTGAGTCGAAGCTTGGAAACGCTGCATTTGTTGAAAAAGCTCCGGCTGCATTAGTGGATCGCGAAAAAGAACGCTTGGAGGAGTGGAACCAAAAATTGGCTCAACTTCAAGAGTTGCGCTCTGCATTGGTGTAGTTGAATCCCTTTTCACTTCCTTCTCTTTTTTGATGAGAAGGAAGTGAACTTGCTTCTTGTCAGAGAAGGAGATTTGACTAACTTCCACAAAGTTTTCCATATCATTTCTCGTATGCTCACTCTTCAATCGATTCCCGACCTACCTTCTGAAGCTGTTGATCTTTTGGAGGCCGTGGGGTATTTGGAGGCACGGGAGTTTTGCGCTGCTGAAAATGCTTCTCTCTTAGAGGAAATCCTAAAGGCAAATGAGGCGCTTGGTATTGTATCTGATCCTCCCCAATTAGCGGATATTGAAGAGTGGAAGGCGTTGGTGCTTTCGGCTCTAGATGAGCATTCGGCTTCTGAAGAAGTCGATTTTAAAGAGACTGAATCAACTCGGGAAAATAAAGTTGAACCCTTGGATTTGTCTGAGCCTGTCACCTCAGATCAGTCCGAAAATTTGCAACCCGAGGTTTCTCTGATTTCGTTTGAGAATGTTTTGGAAATGGATGCTTTGTTAAAAAAAGCGCCCGTAGCAGAGTTGGTTCCAGTTCAATTAATTCGCGAACATCAAATAGCAGTGGGGGATATTGCTGAGGGAATTTTACTATCTGATTGTCCCGAGGATTTAGTATTTAAGGTAAGCCGTTCTGAAAGGCTCGCTTCACCGAAACCTTCGAAACAAAAAGTTTTTAAATCGTCTTTACCTGATCCGTTACCAGCAACTCAACCTAAAGCTGAAATTTCTAAAAAGAAACGGGCTGATTTGATGACTTCACGGATTCGTGATTTTTCCCAAGCACAAACCGAAGATCATCACGTTAAGCCTCTGGATCGAGGTAAACCGCGAGAAATTATCACTTTGAGCAAGGGCGTGAATGAGGGCTTAACCCCTGAAGATCGGCGTTTTGTGAGGGGGGTGTTGCATTCTGACCCAGGCCAGGTGAAGGTTTCTGCTTTTTTTGCTGTGTTGGCGCAGGTGTGTCTTGTTGCTACTTTGATTGTAGTTCCTGGCTTGATTATCTACGATATAGTATATGGGTTTGCTAACCTTTTTGGGTGGGTATTGGGGATATTGCTCGTATCGCTTTTTTCAGGTATTGCCTATTTGATATTCAGTCTAAAAGCGAGATGTTGTGTTTGTCGTCAGCAGCAGTTTGTTCCGAAAAAATGCATGAAACACCGAAAAGCGCATCACATTCCATTGATTGGTTACATTTTTCCCACTGCGTTGCAGGTGATGTTTTATAGCTGGTTTTACTGCATTTATTGTGGAACTGCCGTGCGATTGAAAAAATAGGGGGCTTTTTCTACATTTTATTTTTTCCGTTGCTTCATCCATTTGCGGAATTCGCCACCTTTTGATTTGGGAAGTGTGCGTTGTTGCACCCAATGCTGGAGCGGTTTAACGGGGATGATGTCGAGTGGGGTGACATTCATGGCTTTTGCCATAAACATGGAGGTGCGCCAGATGGTGGGCGAAGTAGCTAGCTGAGCAAATGCTCCCATGGGAAGTGTGCCAGGGGATGGGATATGCTCTCGTTTTGCTCGGTCGCGCAAGCGAAGGAGAAGTTCGGGAAGAGGAATGTCCACGGGGCAGACTTCGCGGCAAGCTCCGCAAAGCGTGCAGGCTTTGGGAAGGTCTGCAAACTCACGGAAGTTCTCCTTAGCCAAAAGTGGGGAGAGAACAGAACCAATGGGGCCCCCGTAAGTGGCGCGGTAGGCATGTCCGCTGGTTTGTCGGTAAACTGGGCAGACATTTTGGCAGGCTGAACACCGGATGCAGCGTAGGATTTTTTTGCAATCTGAAGCGAGAATGTCGCTTCGTCCGTTATCGAGAAAAACAACGTGCATGTGTTCGGGGCCGTTAGGTTGGTTTTCTGATTTGGGACCACCGATAAATTGAGTATAAACCGTGAGTTGCTGGCCTGTGGCGGAGCGTCCGAGTAAGTTGAGGAAAACTGCGAGGTCGCGATCGCGCGGAACGAGTTTTTCAATGCCGATCAAGGCGATGTGCACCGGAGTGGGCGCCATGGCAAAGCGGGCGTTGCCCTCGTTGGTGACGAGCACCATGCGACCGCTTTCCGCGGAAACAAAGTTGCCACCCGTGATTCCAGCTTCTGCCTCAAAGTATTTTTTACGAAGGTGCGCGCGGGCACGTCGTGTGAGCGTTTCGGGGTCGTCATTATAGTCCTCTGCGACCCCTTCTTTGAGAAATGATTCGGCAATTTCACGACGGTTTTTGTGAATGATGGGTTTGACGATGTGGGACGGGGTATCGCCGTCGAGTTGGAGGATGAATTCACCTAGATCGCTTTCGAGCACCTCGATCCCGTTGTCGATGAGGTAGGGGTTGAGGTGGATTTCCTCAGATGCCATGGATTTTGATTTGGTGAGTCGGGTGACTTTGTGGCTTTTGAGGATTTTAAGAATGGTTTCGCGCGCATCTTGATCCGTGGAAGCAAAGTGGACGTTTACGCCATTTTCCTTCATCTTTTTCTCTGCCGATTCGAGATAGGTTCCTAAATTTTCAAGTGTGTGTTGTTTGATTGAGCCCGCGAGCCGTCGGATGGCATCGGGATCTTCGTAGTCGTTAAAAAGAACCTCGAGCCGTTTTTCGGTGCCTGCTGAGGTGCCGTTGAGAACGGATGCTTGTTTTTCCTCGCTGATTTCTTTGGCGTAGGTGTCGATGAGTTGGTGTGATGGCATGGCTTTTTTGAAAGTTTGAGGCTGAATTGGATTAGTGGGAAAGTTGGTAAAAATCGGTGACGGTAGAGTGTTGGATGGCTCGTTTTTCCTCGCTACTGAGGGGGAGAATGAGGTTGTCCACGGTGTTGAGCCAAATCGGGTAAGTGGTGTGGTGGAGGCAGGTTGGCCAGTCCGAGGCAAACATGATTCGTTGGGGACCAAAAGCGTTGAGAATCGTATCGAAAAACGGGCGAATGAGATCGGTGTTCCAAGTGGAGTTGTTTTGAATGGGGTGAAGACCAGAAAGTTTGCAATAAATGTGCGGTCGGCGCGCGAGTTCTCGTATATTGCGTGCCCAAGCTTGTGCTGATTCGTGAGAAAACCCTTCGGGGTGGATCTCAGGATTGGCGCAGTGATTGAGAACGATGCGTTGATTAGGATGCCGATCTACAAAGGCGGTAGCGGAGGTGAGTTGGTCTGCCGAGATGAGAAGGTCGTAGGTGAGGCCTCGATGGGTGAGTTCGCGGATTCCGAGGTCAAAATCGGGGTTGTCGAGAAACTGTTCCGTTGGAGTGAATGAGATGATTTCACGGACACCTTTAAAGAGAGGTTCGTGGAGGTATTGGTCGAGAAATGGTCGAAGTTTAGGTGAGGTGAGTGGAGCCCAGCCGATGACGGCGGTTACTAGGTCGTTAGATGCTTTGGCTTGTTCAAGTAGAAAGGAGTTTTCAGACTCGCAGGATCGAGCCTGAACGGAGATCACTTGATCAACGCCAGAGAGATCGAGTTCGTTTTCCAGTTCGGGCAGTAGAAAATCATGCCGAAGTTCGGGCATATCACGACTTATCCAAGGGAAGGATTTTTCCGTGAATTGCCAGAAATGCTGGTGGGAATCGATCATTACTACGTTGGCCCGAACAGGATGTCGTTTTGCTGAATTTTAGGCGTTTTTAAGTGCTTCTAAGAGAACTTGGGCGATGTGGCGGTAAGGGATGGGACGACCTTGTTTTTCGGCAAGTCCGCCGAGGTGCATCATGCAGGAAAGGTCGGCTGCGCAGAGAAAATCGGGGTTGTTGGCGAGAAGATGGTTGAGTTTTAATGTGCCTACTTTGCCCGAGATTGTGGGAAATGTGACGCAGAAAGTGCCGCCAAATCCACAGCATTGTTCGCGTTGACCGTAATCGACTAATTTGATGCCATCGATCGAGTTGAGTAACATTTCTGCCGCTGGACGCGTTCCTGTTCCTCGAGTGTGGCATGAGTGGTGAAAGGCGATTTTGGCATCGAGTTTTCCAGGCCACGTGGTGATGCCGAGTTTGTGCACAATAAAATCAGAGAGTTCCCAAGTGCGCTCCGCCATATCTTTCATGACATCGAGGTCAGGTTCTTTTTCAAACTGGAGCAGGTTGCCGTGTTTGTTTTGCCCCGCGCAGGATCCCGAAGGAACTATGATAGGGAGATCCCCAGCAAACACTTTGGCGGTGTGCCGTGCCACCTTTCGAGAGGCCTGCCAGTCGCCCGAGTTGAAGGCGGGTTGTCCACAACAGGTCTGATCTTCAGGGTAAATAACTTCTATGCCGAGGTGTTCGAGTATTTCGACAGTTGCTTTGGCGGCATCAGCATAAAAGGCATCGCAAAGGCAGGTTGCCATGAGCAGCACTTGAGTCGGGCGGGCGGGGGAACAGGAGGAGTCCTGAGAGGCGTTCATGGGCTAGATTTTAGATTGAAGAAGCGGTCTCGCAAGTATGGAAGTGCAGAAGTGTTGATTTTTTCATTATTTTTAGGGGATTTGTATGGAGAATGCTTGGATGGACCTTCTGAGAGAATAATCTAGAGGTGCGTGTTCTTTGAGATTTCGTCATGATTTGATAATTTTCATGCTATTTTACTCGCAAGATGAGGAGGAACATATCAGAATGCCCCCGACCATGATATTTCCTCAAATAATCCAAGGCGGAATGGGCATTAGTGTTTCCAGTTGGCAGCTTGCAAATGCTGTAGCATCTAGGGGACAAATAGGTGTTGTTTCTGGAACAGCTATCGATTTGGTATTAACTTGTTCGTTGCAGGAGGGGGATCCTGGAGGGCATCGCTTGAGAGCTTTAGATGCGTTTCCTGACCAAGAGATGGTGAAACGGATTAAGGATCGTTATTATATTGAGGGAGGAAAAGCTGCAGATGCCCCGTATAAGGCGAAGCCAATGGTCGGCGAATCTCCGAGTATTCACCTTCAGGAGGTGAATATTTTAGCCAATTTTGTGGAAATCTTTCTTGCGAAAGAAGGGCATGACGGTCTCGTTGGTATTAATTACCTTCATAAAATTCAAACTCCTATTTTGTCATCGCTTTATGGCGCGATGCTTGCGGGTGTTGATATTGTCATTGTGGGTGCAGGGATCCCTTTGGAGCTTCCAAGCATTATTGATGGTTTGAGTCGAAATGAAGCTGTGACCTTTAACTTGCCTGTAAAAGGCGCTACAGATGGCGCTCCTTTTAAGATGAAGTTTGATCCAAAAGAAATTTTTGGAGAAAATTGCCCAACGCCTCATAAACCTTACTTTTTCCCTATTGTTTCTTCCGTTACTCTTGCAAACCTGATGGTTAAGAAATGCGGAGATGGAGTGAGTGGATTGATTATTGAGGGACCTACTGCGGGGGGACATAATGCGCCACCTCGAGGAAAAACGACTTACAATGAACACGGTGAGCCGATTTATGGAAAGCGCGACGAAGTCGATTTTGAAAAAATCCGTGCGCTGAATGTTCCGTTTTTTGTAGCTGGTTCTTATGCAAGTCCTGAAAAAATTAAGGAAGCCATGGAAATGGGGGCTACGGGTGTGCAAATTGGCACCTTGTTTGCTTTCTGTGATGAGTCTGGGCTGACTCGTAAAATTAAAGATCAGACGATTGAGCTTTGTTTGAAGGGCGAAGAACGCGTGTATCGCGATGCCGTGGCGTCACCTACAGGTTTTCCGTTTCAAGTTATTCGTCTTGAAGGCACACTTTCTGAGCCTGAGGTGTATGAAAAACGTAAGCGTGTATGTGATTTAGGTTATCTTCGCGAGGCGTATCAGAAACCCGATGGTTCTATTGGATGGCGTTGTGCTTCTGAACCCGTGGATTCTTATTTGAAAAAAGGAGGTTCGCTGGAGGATACAAAAGGCCGAAAGTGTTTGTGTAATTCTTTGATGTCGAACATTGGTATGCCTATGGTTCGTAAAGGAGATCAAGAAGAGCTTGAGTTGATTACGAGTGGTTATGACCTTACAGCGATCAAAAAGATCGTTAAGCCTGGAAAGAAGAGTTATACCGCTGGGGATGTTTTAGATTATCTTTTAGGCGAATAACGCTTGTTAAAAAATTCCCAAAAAAACACCGAGCTTTATCAGCTCGGTGTTTTTTTTGGAGGGGGAGTTTTTGCTAAGACGGATTAAGCATCACGCCCACAGCATTTTTTAAATTTCTTACCTGAACCGCATGGGCAGTTGTCATTGCGGCTAATTTTAACCGTTGGACGGCGTTTAGGGAGGTTGATTTTAATCTTTTTCCCATCTTTTACAGGAGTCATTGCAAGGTTGGCTTGGTTTCCTGTTTGAGCGATATTGGCGTTCGCGATGCGTTCTCCAGCGTTTGCATCGCTCGATTGCTCTTGAGCGCCATCCATGAAGTTTTCGAATTGCTCAAGGTTGGTTGTTGAGCGGAACAGATTGTTGAGAGTTTCGCTCTCAATGTGTTCCATGAGGGATTCAAAGAGGGTGTAAGCCTCGTTTTTATACTCGATGAGTGGATCTTTTTGACCTTGGGCGCGGAGGTGAACGCCTTCGCGTAACGCGTCCATGTTGTAGAGGTGTTCTTGCCAAAGTTTATCAATCGCACTGAGGATGATGTGGCGCTCGAGCAAATCGCGGAATTCGGGGCGCTCGTGTTCCATCTTGAGAAGGTAAGCCTCTTTGACTTTTTCAACGATGTATTCGGAGTTGCCTTCGGCATCGCGATCTTGAATGCCACTTGTTTCCATATCGAGATGGATGGGGAAGGTGGTATTGACCCAGTTGAGAAGCTCTGCGTAATCGGGAGCTCCTTCATCACGGTCTTCCATGTAGTTGTGAACGATGGCTGGAATGGCTCGTTCAATGACTTCAAAGATAAGTTCGCGTGGGTTTTCTGAATTGATGACTTCGTTGCGGTAACCGTAAACGACCTCGCGTTGTTTGTTCATGACGTCATCAAAGTCGAGCACGCGCTTCCGCCACATGTAGTTGCGTTGTTCGACGCGTTTTTGAGCGGTTTCTACGGATTTGTTGAGCCATTTATGTTCGAGAGCTTCGCCGTCTTCCATACCGAAGCGTTCCATCATGTTGGTCATGCGGTCTGCTGCAGCAAAGTTTCTCATGAGGTCGTCTTCAAAAGAGATGAAGAACTGGCTCATTCCTGGGTCACCTTGACGAGAGCATCGGCCTCGAAGCTGTCGGTCAATTCGGCGGGACTCATAACGCTCAGTAGCGATGACGAAAAGTCCTCCAGTTTCAGGAACTCCTTCGCCAAGTTTGATGTCGGTGCCTCGACCTGCCATGTTGGTGGATACCGTGACAGCTCCTTTTTGTCCTGCATTTTTAATGATTTCAGCCTCTTGCTTGTGGTATTTAGCGTTGAGGATATTGCAGGGGATTTTGGCACGCTTGAGCATTTTGCCAACGAGTTCGGATGCTTCCACAGAAGCGGTTCCTACGAGAACGGGTTGTCCGCGGTCATGAGCCTCTTTGATTTTAGCGATGACGGCGTTGTATTTTTCGCGGCGCGTTTTAAAGACTTGGTCGTTGTGGTCTATCCGGATGTTGGGAACGTTGGTTGGGATAGGGAGCACATCGAGCTTGTAGATGTCGTGAAATTCAGCCGCTTCTGTTTCAGCGGTTCCCGTCATACCAGCGAGTTTGGAGTAAAGGCGGAAATAGTTCTGAATGGTGATGGTTGCGTAGGTTTGAGTTTCTTCTTCTACGTGAACTCTTTCTTTCGCTTCGACGGCTTGGTGGAGTCCGTCAGACCAACGTCGACCTGGCATTTCACGACCTGTGTTTTCATCCACAATGATCACTTTGTTATCGGTAACGACGTATTCGACATCTCTTTCGTAGAGACAGTAGGCTTTGAGAAGCTGAGAAATGGAGTGCATTTTCTCGCCCTGTGTATCGAGGCGTTTTTGAAGTTCCGTTTTTCTCTCAGAGCGTTCAGCCTCGGTCAGGTTAGGATCGGCGTCAATTTCGGCGTATTCTGTGCCGAGGTCGGGGAGGACAAATGCTTCAGGTTCACCTGGGGCTAGGAATTCGCGGCCCATCTCCATGAGGTCGGCATCGTGCGCTTTTTCATCGATGGTGTAGTAGAGCTCTTCTTTGATTTCGTAAAGGTCGCGTTTTTGGGCGTCCTGATACATGGAAAGTTCTGTTTTTTCAATCAGTCGACGGGTGTCGGGATTTTCCATGAAGTGCATGAGCTTGCGGTGGCGTGGGCTACCGAGCTTGATTTTGAAAAGAGCACGTCCAGCTTTGAGATCGTCTCCATTTTTGAGAGCTTCTTCAGCTTCTTCGGCAAGTTCGTTGCAGAGTTGGTTTTGTTGCTTAACGAGTTGCTCGATAGCGGGGCGGTATCGGGCGTATTGTTCGACGTTAGAAACAGTGGAGGGACCAGAAATGATGAGCGGTGTCCGAGCTTCGTCAATGAGGATCGAGTCAACTTCGTCAATGATTGCGTAGTAGTGACCGCGTTGCACTTGATCCTCTTTTGAGGTCGCCATTCCGTTGTCGCGCAGATAATCGAAGCCAAATTCGGCATTGGTTCCGTAAGTGATATCACACGCATACATGGCGCGACGTTCATGAGGAGGTTGCTGGTTTTGAATACAACCGACAGTAAGGCCTAGGAATTTGAAGACGGAGCCCATCCATTCTGAGTCTCGGCGGGCGAGGTAATCGTTGACGGTGACAACGTGAACTCCTTTACCTGTGAGGGCGTTGAGGAAAACGGGTAACGTCGCAACGAGAGTTTTACCTTCACCAGTTTGCATTTCTGCAATCATTCCGCGGTGGAGGGCAATTCCTCCAATAAGTTGGACGTCAAAGTGGACCATTTCCCATTCCATAGGTTGGTCGCAAACCTGGATGGTTTGTCCGCAGAGCCGGCGAGCTGCATTTTTTACGGCAGCGTAGGCTTCGGGGAGGATTTGGTCGATGTAAAGTGTGCGGGCTTTGTCAAAGCTGGATTCTTCAAGTTCGCGGAAAGCGGCTTTGGCTTCTTCAATGGATTCAATGTTTGCTGTAGCTTTGGGAAGAGATGGAAATTCTTCGCGAAGGCTATCGAGGCGGTCGTTGATATAAGATGCTACGGTTTCGAGCTCCGAGCTGTCCATAAGTTCGAGCTCGTGGAGTGTTGGAGTCTCAAGAGGGAGGTAGCGGTGAAGGTGTTTTTGCCAAGCGTTGACTTTTTCGCGAAGTTGTTCATCGGAGAGCTGTTGATAGCTTTCCTCAATACTGTTAATTTTGGCAACGATAGGGCGGAGGCGTTTGACCTCACGTTGATTTTTACTACCGACGATTTTTTGAAGAGTCCACTTAAGCATAGCTGGATAGCGCGGGTTTCTCGCGCGGGAGGGGTTCCATACACCTGCTTTGGGCTGATGGCAAGGGGGATTCCGCGCCTGCAGGTATTTAGTTGGAGTTTTGAAAGGTTTAGGGGATTTTTGGAAGAGGTTTGCTGTGTTATAATTCTTTGATTTTTTCGAAGCAGGCGTATTTCCCCTGTGCTAGGATTTTTCCTTCTTTATCAATGAGCGTGTAAGATGGGATGCCTCGTTGGGCATATTTTTCGAGTCCTGAGCGCCTGAGTTTGTCGGGTAGGACGGTGGGCCATGGGAAGTTTTCCTTGATCGCCCATTTGAGAGCTGCGCCTTCCGATTGGTCATTACTTATAAAGATAAGTTCGACGTTTTTTTTAGGTTTGATGAGGGTGTTGTAGGACTCCACTAACTGTGGAGCGGTTTTGACGCAGCCGTGTCACCAACTGGCGGAGAAGCTGAGCATGTAATACTCAGGCATGGGGGCTTCTAGTTTGTAGCTTTTGTAGCGTTTTCCTGAGAGTTTTTTAAGAACGCTTCTGGAAATTTTATCACCGATCGGGTTTGAGTCCGATGCTTTTTTTGGGGTGACTTCGGTTTGTGTTGTTGTTTTTTCGGCTGATTTTTTTTCGAGCCATGCTTGATCGGCCTCAGAAAGTTTGTCCGCGCTGAAAGTGATTTTTTTAAACCCTTTCATGAGGGTGACCATTTTGGTGTTTTTGTTGTAGCTGATAAAGTCAGCTTTGAAGGTCTTTGAGCTATCTGTGGAGCTTGTCCATTCTCGGGGATGGCTAAATCCTAGGGAGATAAGGCCAGTGAAGGTTAGAATTGAGATTGTAATTTTTTGCATGATGGGGGGAGGGGTGTGTGCAGGGAGATGCATAAAATAAAAATCCCTCTTCGCCAAGACGAAGAGGGATAAAAATTTATAATGGTAAGTCTCTTTTGAAAAAAGACCCCAAGTTAAAGACCTCTTTTTTTAGAGGTGAATCGTGATTACTTCACGCCTTTTTTGCTGAGGCGGGTGCCTTTAGTAGCTCCTTGACGAGCTTTGAACTTAGGGTTGCTTTTGCAGATGACGTAAAGAGTGCCTTTGCGTTTGACCACTTGGCAATCTTCGTGACGGCGCTTCATGGAGAGGAGTGAGGAAAGAACTTTCATGGTAAGGATGGTTGAAAAATAAAATTGAAAATTGGTTGCGGTATGTCGCTCGGCGACCTGTCGGGGCGGGGAATCTACCCAGATCAGGTGCCGTGTAAAGCCTATTTCTTTGGAATTTTTCTTATTTTTTGCGAATAGGGTAATTAGATCTGTATAGATTTTACAGAAAGTATCCCTGGAGCAGCAGAAAGTTCCGAGATGATATCGGCACTTGGTGGGGCATCGAGGCTGATGACATTGAGTGCGTTTCCTTCGGATTTGTTGCGAGCCAGCGAGAGGTTTGCGATGTTGAGTCCGTGTGTGCCAAGGACTGTTCCAACAAGTCCAACGATGCCGGGGCGGTCGTCATTTTTAACAATGAGGAAATTACCAGTGATGGCGGTATCCACGAAAAGTTTGTCGATTTCAACGATGCGTGGGGATTGTCCGATGATGGTTCCTGCAATGCGGTAACGGATGTCTCCTTTTTTGAGTTCTGCGACGATGAGTTCAGAGTATTCTGTTTTGGCGTGAATGGTGGATTCTGTGATGGTGAGTCCCATGTCACGGGCGACAGATGGAGAGTTGACGATGTTGACTTGTCCGTCAGGGCGAGCTGCTTCGAGGTAGCCAGTGAGCACTGTGCGGGAAATGAGCGAGGTGTCTTTTTCTGAGATTGGTCCGTGGTAGGATACGCGGAGTGAATCTGGGTTGACGGGGCCGAGCTTGGCGAGGAATTTTCCGAGTGATTTAGCGAGGTCGAGGTAGTCACCGATTTCTTCGAGTGCTGTAGCGTCAAGCGATGGCATGTTGATTGCGTTGCGGATTTCTCCCGTGGTGAGGAAATCGCGAAGTTGCTCAGCGACTTGGATGCCTACGTTTTCCTGGGCTTCATTGGTTGATGCTCCGAGGTGTGGCGTGAAGGCTGTGTGTTTGGGTAGATCAAAGAGAATGTGATCCGATGCGGGTGGTTCGTCTTCGTAAACGTCGAGTCCGCAACCTGCAATGTGACCAGAGTCAATGGCTGCTTTGAGTGCCGCTTCATCGATAAGTCCTCCGCGAGCGCAGTTAATGACGAGAGCTCCTTTGTTCATAAGAGCGAGTCGCTCTGCGTTGATGATGTGTTTTGTGTCGTCGGTGAGAGGAACGTGAAGGGTAACCACATCGGCACCAGTAAGTGCAGCTTCAGGGCTTTCTGCGAGTTCTACTTTGAGTTGGTCGGCGCGTGCTTGGGTGAGAAATGGATCGAATGCGACGATGGACATGCCAAATGCTTGGGCGCGTTTTGCAAATTCAGCTCCAATACGACCCATGCCGATGACGGCGAGGCGTTTGTTGTTAAGTTCGATTCCTGCGTAAGCCTTGCGGGCTGCTGCAAATTCACCTTTGAGCACTGCGCTGTGAGCTGGTCCGATGTTTCGAGCTGTGGAAAGCATGAGTGTGAATGCAAGCTCGGCCGTGGAAATGGTGTTTCCTGTTGGAGTGTTCATTACGATGACTCCGTGGTTGGTGGCGGCGTCTCGGTCGACGTTATCTACGCCTACGCCAGCACGTCCAACGGCTTTGAGTTTGGTTGCTGCTGCGAGCACGTCGGCTGTGACCTTGGTTTGGGAGCGGATGATCAAACCTTCGTAGTTAGGGATGATTTTGATGAGCTCTTCAGGGGAAAGTCCTGTGTTGACATCAACTTCAAGTTCGGGGTGTTGGTTGAGGAGTTGAACTCCTTTGTCTGAGATGGGATCGGATACGAGAATACGTTGCTTGGCCATGTGCTTCGTATGCCGTAGAATGCCTAACTAGTCAAAGCTAAGAAGTGTGATTTGTTCATATATTGCGTTTATTTTTTTGAATCGGTGAGATACAAAAAATGCTTTGTGAGATTGCGACCCAGAGTGGGTGGTTTTTGGGGAGGATATGTCAGATATTTACCTTTTCAAAAGGAACTCGCCCCTTAGTGTGTCGCGCGTTACCCACGCCAACCCCGATTATGTTTCAGACTATTATAGCTAACGCGATTGCCGGAAAAGGATGTTCACCTGAGGAAGCTCGATTTTTATTGGAGGTGGATGAAGCTGAATTATTGGCTGGGACTCAGCGTATTCGCGAGGCGCATTTTGGAAATGAGATTCAGTTCTGCGCTATCATTAACGCGAAGAGTGGAAAATGCGATATGGATTGCACGTTTTGTTCTCAGGCCAAAAACAGCAAAACTGAAATTGAGGAATATCCGTTGATGCCCCCAAGTGTTTTATCGGATGAGATTCGCAACATTACCCAAACGGGGGATTGTCGCTGTAGTCTTGTCACGAGTGGAGGTAAACTATCTGGAGCTGATGTGGATGTTTTAGTGAAGACGGTGGGGGGAATGAATTTTACGGAAGGTGGTAAAAAATCACCAATGTGCGCATCATTAGGTCGCTTGAACGCAAGAGATTTAGCAAGTTTGAAGGAGGCTGGAGTGACGCGTTTGCATCACAATTTAGAAAGTTCAAAAGAGTATTACCCGGAGATTTGCACTACTCAGACGTGGGATCAGCGTCTTAAGACGGTGAAGTTGGCGCAAGAGGCTGGGATGGAAATTTGTAGCGGTGGATTGTTCGGGCTCGGAGAAAGCTGGGATGACCGCATTTCTTTGGCTCTTACTCTGCGGGAGTTGGGCGTGGATAGCGTGCCTATTAATTTTTTATACTCCCATGAAGGCACTCCGCTGTGTCACCAGAATCGTATGTCGGCAGAGGAGGCGCTTCGGATTGTGGCGGTTTACCGTTGTTTGTTACCTAAAGCGATTTTGCGCATTTGTGGCGGTCGATCACACGTGCTTGGGGAGCGTCAATATGACATCTTTGCCGCTGGAGCCAACGGCTTGATGACGGGAAACTATTTAACGGTTGCTGGATCTCAGTATGAAGCAGACCTAGCTAAGATAGAAGAGCTTGGATTGAAACTGCTGACTTATTGAGTAAATTTTTAGATTTTCCTTCGCCTTTGGTAGTGAATCAATGGGAGGAGTTTGTTAGAGTGTGTGCCCCATGCGATCTTTTTTTGTTTGAAGGTATTTTTTGTTATATTCTGTAGGAGGGATGCGTAGGGGAACTTGTTCTATGATTTCAAGGTTGTAACCTTCGAGCCCGATCACTTTTTTGGGGTTGTTGGTGAGCAGTTTGATTTTACGCACTCCGAGGTCGTAGAGAATTTGAGCGCCTACACCGTAGTCGCGGAGGTCGGATTTAAATCCGAGTTTTTCATTGGCCTCGATGGTGTCATACCCTTGTTCTTGAAGCTTATAGGCGTGGATTTTGGCGGGAAGCCCAATGCCGCGTCCCTCTTGGCGGAGGTAGAGAAGCACGCCTCCTTCTTCGGCGATCTGCTTCATTGCAGTGTCTAGTTGTGCTCCGCAGTCGCAGCGCTGGGAGTGGAAAACGTCGCCGGTGAGGCATTCGGAGTGAACGCGAACGAGGGTTGGTTTTTCAGGATCGATTTCTCCGTGAGTGAATGCGAGGTGGTGTCCGTCGGTGTTGTCTACATAGTAAAGATGACAGTCGAATTTTCCATAATCGGTTGGCATGTCGACAGTTTCGCCTCGGCGAACCAGTTTTTCGGAATGGCGACGGTATTCGATGAGCTCGGAAATGGTGCAGGCTTTGAGTCCATGTTTTTCTTGGAACTCACCAAGTTCGCCTGCACGAGCCATGGTTCCGTCATCGTTCATGATTTCGCAAATGACGCCCGCTTGGGGAAGATTGGCGAGTCGGGTGAGATCCACGGCGGCCTCGGTGTGACCAGCGCGGCGGAGCACTCCACCGGGAACCGCTTGAAGTGGAAAGATATGCCCGGGTTGCACAAAGTCATCTGGAGTGGTCTCTGGATTTGCAAGCAGGTGAATGGTGCGTGCTCGATCGGCAGCAGAAATGCCCGTAGTGATCCCCTCTGATGCGTCGACTGAGATGGTGAATGCAGTTTGCATGGACTCGGTGTTGCGGCGAGTCATGGGAGGGAGTTTGAGTTCTTCCGCGCGTTCGGCAGTAATAGGAGCACAGATGAGTCCTCGGGCGTGCGTTGCCATGAAATTGATGGTTTCTGGAGTAACCATGGAAGCTGCAGCGATGAGGTCGGCTTCATTTTCGCGGCCTGGGTCATCGGTAACAATGACCATTTTTCCAGCGGAAATGTCTTGGATGATTTCTTCGATAGTGTGAAAGGTTAGAGCAGACATGGTTTTTATAAGTAAAAGGGAGGGAAATGTTTAGAGGTCGTTAGGCAATGTTCCAGATTTAATGTGGATATCGCGTTGTGGGAAAGGAATCTGGATATTATTATCGCGGAAGGCTTGCCAGATGGCAAGGAGGACTTCGGAGCGGACATTGCTAACGCCATTTGGGGCGTCATTGATCCAAAAGCGGATTTGAAGGTTGATGGATGAATCTCCGAACTCTTTGAGCAAGCAAACTGGGGCGGGGTCGGAGAGGATGCGCGGGATGGTTGAAATGGATTCCTTGCAGAGTTTGATAGCTTGCGGAATGTCGGTGTCGTAAGAAACGCCAACATCGGCTTTGATGCGGATAATGCGGTCGGAGTGGGACCAGTTAATTACCTTGTTTGTGACAAAATCTTCGTTGGGGATGAGGTATTCTTTTCGGTCGCGTGTGATGACGGAAACGTAGCGGGTGCGTATGGAGTTGATCCATCCGAATGAGCCGTCTATTTCGATTACATCGCCAGGTTTGATGGATTTATCCAAGAGAATGATGAGACCTGAGATGAGGTTGGCGATGATTTTTTGAAGACCAAATCCGAGACCTAAACCTAAAGCTCCTGAAAAAACGGTAAGTCCTCTGAGCGGGACGCCTCCTATGGAGAGTGCTGCTATGATGGCGAAACAAAAGAGGAGGATGTTTGAAGTTTTTGTGATTAAAACTTTGATGGACGGCGGAATATCGCGTCTGGACTGGATGGCTGTGCTTATAAAGCGGTTGGTGAGGTTGACTAGCCAGAGAAGGACAAAAAGCGCAGAGGCACCAGAAATGACTGCCCAAAGGTTGATGTGAAGATCACCCAAAGGAATATCTATAGATCGTAAGGCTTCACTGAGAGGGACGAGCCAATCAAAGATGTGGAGTGTAAAGATGAAGAGCATTCCGCCGCTGAGAATGCGAGCGACGAGTTTTTCTTTGGCGATGGCATTGGCGAGTAGATAAACAACGTAGGCTGAAAGAAGGAGCGCAAGGTTGTGGATATGGTTTGATTGGATGGCATCGTGTCCGTTGGCTACGAGTCGGGCAGACCAATTTTCACGGACTTTCCATGTGATCCAAAGAAGGGTTGTAAAAACAATGGGGATTCTTCCCACTCTTTCTCCCGGATTAAAAAAACGCACGCAAAACCGACAGAAAGGAGAGCCTGGCCGGAAGATAGTTTTGTCAAAAAAACGAGAGATGATGAACGCGGCAACCGCACAGATGAGTATCGTAACCCATTGCCAGTAGTTCTGGGGTGTCTCCAGAAAACTGACGATGGTTTCCAAAATGGATGAAAGGTAAGGCATATAAAAAATGAGGGAGGTGCGGGCTGGTCGAATGGAGTGATTTTAACATTCTACCACGTTTACGGCGAGTCCTCCGCGGGCAGTTTCTTTGTATTTTTCCTGCATGTCTTTTCCCGTGTCTTTCATGGTTTTAATTACTTTGTCTAGGGAGACGAAGTGAGTCCCATCCCCAGACATGGTGATGCGGGCTGCGTTAATCGCTTTAACCGAAGCCATCGCATTGCGCTCGATACATGGAATTTGAACGAGTCCCCCGATAGGGTCGCAAGTGAGTCCGAGGTTGTGTTCCATTCCAATTTCTGCAGCGTTTTCTACCTGGTGGGCATCGCCTCCAAGGTAGTCAACAAGGGCTCCAGCAGCCATCGAGCAGGCAACTCCGACTTCCCCTTGGCATCCGACATCGGCACCGGAAATTGAGGCGTTTCTTTTGTAAAGCATGGCGATAGCTCCAGCGGTAAGGAGAAATCGGCGAACCGCGGTCTGCTGACCGTGTGGGCTTTGCTTGAAACGGGTGGCATAGTGGAGAACGGATGGAAGGATGCCTGCCGCTCCATTGGTGGGGGCGGTGACAACCCGCCCTCCAGCGGCATTTTCTTCGTTGACCGCTAAGGCGTAAAGGTTGACCCAATCGATAACAGTCAAGGGGTCGGTGAGAGCTGATTCTGGATGGTTGATTAGTTTTTTATAAACTTTGGCTGCGCGGCGTTGGACTTTGAGTCCTCCGGGAAGTTCCCCGGTGTTGGTGCAACCATTGCGGACACATTCCTGCATAGCATCCCAAATACGATCAAGCGCCTCGAGAGTTTCAGATTCTGGACGAAGGCAGTTTTCGTTGGCGAGAATGATATCGGGAATAGAAAGATTGTGTTTGTCGCAAAGAGCGGTGAGCTCATCTGCGGATTTAAATGGGTAAGTTGGAGTGACTGGAGTTCCAAAGCTAGGGTTGAGCATTTCTTTCTCCGTGGCGATAAAGCCTCCACCGAGAGAGTAGTAAATTTCTTCTAGAATAACCTCTCCTGATTGTGAGAGGGCGATAAGGTGCATACCATTTGGGTGATGGGGGAGCGTTGTGTTTCGGTGGTAGGTGATATGCTTGTTTTCGTCAAATTCGACAAAGTGTTCTGGATGCCAAAAGATTTGTTGGTTTTTCCTGACTTCGTCTAGCATTGTGGGGATTTGGGATGCGTCAATGGTTTCGGGTTCGTTCCCCATGAGTCCGAGAATGACGGCTGTGTCTGTGCCGTGCCCTTTGCCGGTGGCTGCCAATGATCCGTAGAGGTCGCAGCGAAGCTCAAAAGGAAGAGGGATTCCATCGCTGGCTAATTTTGAAATAAACTGAGCGGCAGCACGCATGGGACCTACGGTGTGCGAGCTGGAAGGACCGATGCCGATCGTGAAAAGGTCGAGAACAGAAATCATGATTTTTTTGAATTAAAGGTGTGTTGGAGGAAGTTTTTTCTGAGCGAGAGGGTCTACGGATTTGAGAGCTTCAAAAACTGGAGCGGGAACGTATCGGCGGACGTTGTCTTGCCACCCTTCGATGCCGATGAGGCTTTTGACCATGCTGGATGAAAGTTCGGAGATTTCTCGAGGAGGCATGAGAAAAATGGTGGTGATATTGGGAGCCATATCATTGTTAATATGGCGCATTCCTCGTTCGTATTCGTAGTCGGTGTAGGAACGAATCCCGCGCAAGATAAACTGAGCGTTTACGGAGCGGGCGTAGTTGACGAGGTAGAGGTTGTTAAATTCAGAAATGGTGAGTCGGTCGCAAGATGGAATGGATGCGTGAAGTTGTTCGAGGCGTTCTTGAACCGTGAATGTGTAAGATTTTTGAGCGTTTGTCCCTATCGCAACAAAAAGTTTATCAAAGAGTTCTAGACCTCTTTCTATCATCCAGAGGTGGCCATTGGTGAGTGGGTCAAAGGACCCAGCATAAACTGCGGTGCGCATGGGGTGGTTAAGTTGAAAATTAAGGTGAGTTAGTCTTCCCAGATCATGTGTTGTTTTGCAAGGTTATTGGCTCGCTTGGAGGCTTCTTCGGCGCGGGGGCCATCGAAGGTGGCTATTCTCCTTGCGAGTTTAACTGCTGCTTCCCAACGTTGATCGGCTTCTAGCATGGAAAGCGCTTGAAATCCACAACGGTAAAACCAAAACCATTCGATTTCGTGATCTTTTTTCTCGGGCGCGTAGGCTTTGGCGATAACGCTGTAGTAGGACTCCATTGCCTCTTTTCGTTTTCCCATCCTTTCGAGCGTTTGGCCTCTGAGGAAATGGATTTGGTTAATCCACGCGAGCGGGAGCGTTGGGTCAGAGAGGATTTGATCGTAAATACGAACCGCCTCCTTGTATTTTTCGGGATCTGTGGCTGCTTGTCGGTGCAAACAATCCGCCATGAGCACTCCAGCATCACGTCGGATGGCTGATGAGATGTTTTTTGCTTGAAGTAGTGGCTTGAGTGTTTGAACAGCTTCGTCGTAACGGCGAAGATCGATGAGGACTCGGCTTTGTTGAATGCGTGCTTCAGAAGCGAGTGGGTGCGTCGAATGAATGATTTTTTTGAACAGTTGCACACTTTCTTCGCGTGCTTGAATGGTGCCTCCCAAGCGCGCTGCCATGGCAGTGTAAAATTGAGCGTAGGGAGCGAATGTGCTATCGGGGAATTTTGAGATAATTTCCTGAAAAACGCGTCGAGCCGCATTAAAATCTTCACTGTGATAATAGGCTTCGCCTTGTTTAATCATGATCGCAGGAACGTGCGGGCTCGTGGGGTATTTTGAGATGAATTGAGCGGCAACCTTGGCGGCCTGCGTCCAGTTTTGGTTGAGTTCTTCGGCTCGGATGCGGATGCGGGTGATTTTGTATTGGTTGGTAGCATCTTGTAACCTTGGACTTATGAGGTCGAGTTGAGCTTTGGCGAGTGTGATGTCGGTTGGCTGAATGTCGACAGCGGCAGCGGCGAGCGCCATGCGCGCTTCGTTTTCCCGAGGATGTCCAAGGTGACTCATGATAAATGCGTCGAGGTCAGAACGTCCGGATATGTCTTGATTCCGGCATTTCCAAAGGGCGTGTTCTAGCCTGAGTGCGGTGAGCACCTTTGGCGTGGGGGATGAGGTGAAAATTTTATCAAAAACGGAAAGGTTGTTGGATAAGAGAGCTGTAATTCCCGCGTTGATTGAGCTGGCTGTGGCAATTTCTTGGGAGGTTGACTCGCGGGCAAAGTTAAATGCGATAAGGGCTTGTTCGTAATCGGCCTCTTTAACTTTGAGTAAGCCCAGCAAAAAATTAGCTTGGTCCTTCAGTCGTGGAGAAAAGGCAACTTTGGACATGACTTCGAGGGAGAACGCAGCTTGTTTTGCCTTTTTTTGTTTGAGCTGGATATTGGCAGTGTCGAGTAAGGAGGCGGATGCTAAGTAGTAAAAAAGTTCCGTGGATGGTAACATCTGATCGATGTTTTGGGTGCGGAGTTGACTGAGTAAGGCGAGCGCTTGAGGGTATTTCTCTGGATTTTTTGAACGTTCCAACAGCTGGGCACGGAGGTAAAGAGTTAATGAAGTGAGGTTTCTGTTTTCATTGGAGGTGAATTGATAGGGAGGAATGGCTGCGGCGGAGTCTCCTGAAACATAGAGCAAGTTGGAGGTGCGATCCGTTTTTCCACTCCATTCGCTTAGTTTGAGCATGATGGGGTTTTCGGGTGGAAGATCCGCAGGAATCAGTGTGCCGAGCCTCAAAAAGATTGAGGGAAGCGCGGGTGAGTTTGGGTGGCGAGTGACGTAGTCGGTGAGGGTTGAAATGGCGTCGTCTGATTGTTGATTTGCGACAAAGGCGTCGGCGAGCCCAAGCATACACCCTTCAAAGATCCGTTGACTTAAATGATCTGGAGCGGTGATGAGAGATTTGAAATGGGTGATGGCATCCGTCGCTTTTCCTTCGGCTAGAGCAATGCGGGCTTCGAGGTATTCTTTAAGTTTTGCTGCTGAGGGGAACTGTGGGTCAATTCCGTCTAATGCCTTGAGCGCTTCTTGGTAGTTCCCTTGATTGAGGTAAATTTCAGCTTTGAGTAGTTTCGCTGAATTTTTATTTTTTGCGGATACTTTTTTGGGGTTTGAAAGGAATTTAGAAAGAATTTTGAGAGCTAGTTCATTTTGTTTGAGAGCTATTGAGATTCTAGCACGAGCCAGTTGGACATCGCTGTAATAGGGATTGGTTGTGGGGATGTTTTCGAGTAGGGTTTCAGCCTTTTGATAATGCCCTAGAGCGGCAAGCGCTTCCGCTTTCCAGATTGGAGTGGATGGATTATCCGCTAATTCTGGACTTGAGAGGAGTTCAAGAGCAGTGGTGGCATCTTGGTCGCTTCCTTGTTCGGTGACACTACTGCGAATGAGCGCTTCGGCTAGTGCTAGAGTGGCAAATGCCCGAGCGTTGGCGCTCAATTTTTTATTGGCGATGGTGGCTTTAAACTTTCGGACAGCAATCTCAGGAAGATGGTCCGCCATTGCTTGGGAGGCTTCTCGATAAGTGGGGATTTTGTGAAGCTCTTTTTTGGCTTTTGCCGTATTGATTTTAATTTTATGATCGGCTGAAGGCGTTTTTTTTGCCGCTTGCACAAAGTTAGGTGCAGCAACCAAAAAAGAGATAAGAATGACGAGTCTGACGATCACGTGAGGGATTATGGGGTAATTTGCAGAGAAATCCTAGGATTTGTTCATAGAAATTAGAATGAAATTTGTTTTGGGTTTTTCTCCTCTTTGGGGTGGAATGGCGGAGCAATGAACACGTTGAGCGATATTGGGGAGGATGCGTTAATTGGCCGTTTGGTGAGTGGCTTAAATCAGGGTGGGGAGGTGCTTGTTGGGCCTGGAGATGATTGTGCTGTCGTGGATATCGGGAAACCTGGTGAGTTTCAGTTGTTGAAAACGGACGCCTTGGTGGAAGGCGTGCATTATTTTCCAGAAACTCCCGCAGATCAAGTGGGCTGGAAAGCCGTGGCTCGGGTGTTAAGCGATTTTGCAGCAATGGGGGGAGAACCTAAGCAGTTGCTTGTAACGATAGCGTTACCTCGTTCGATGAAAGTTTCTTATGCCGAAGCCCTTTATTCGGGTATGGAACGTTGCGCTTCTCAGTTTGGTGCGGTGATTTGTGGTGGTGAAACGACATCGGTTCCCGATGGTTCGGCCGCTGTAATTTCAGTTGCAGGAACGGGGCGCGTGATGGAGGAACGCTTGGTTCGCCGTGGCGGTGGGCAGGTGGGAGATGCCGTGCTTGTTACGGGAAGGTTGGGCGGTTCGATTGCTGGAAAACATTTAAATTTTACTCCGCGGTTAGAGGAAGCAGAATGGTTGACATCTCATTTCCAACTGCACGCTATGATGGATTTGTCGGATGGTTTGGCGCGAGACCTCCCGAGAATGGCGAAAGTGAGTGGGTGTGGATATGAGATTGATTCTGCAAGTCTTCCGCTGACGCCGGGGTGTGATGCCTCTCAAGCTCTGGGGGATGGTGAGGATTACGAACTGCTCTTTACGATAGAAAAAAGCAAAGTTGTGGCGTTGTTGGCCGCTTGGCCACAACGGTTTCCTGACCTTCCGTTGACCGTTGTTGGGGCTTTAACGTTGCGAGGTGAGGGGCAATTTGACGATCAAGTGTCAGGGTGGGAGCACTTTCAAGGGAACGGAGACGTTTAACGTCGGGTGCCACGGAAATGATTGCGGGGATCGTATTCTTCAGGAGATGCGTCGTCGCGATAGCGGAG
>CAZOWD010000007.1:0-5831 GCA_964583225.1 uncultured Verrucomicrobiales bacterium
TTAACTTTGGTGTTGGGAGCTCATTTTCTGGTGGATCACGGGGAATCGCTGGCGCGTATTTTTGGGGTTCCTGAGGTGATTATTTCACTGACCTTATTTGCGTTGGGGACTTCATTGCCCGAGCTGGCGACTACGGTGGTTGCTTCGCTTAAAAACCAAGGAGACATCATAACGGGAAATGCCATTGGCTCATGTATTTTTAACCTGATGGCTGTGATAGGCATTACCGCGGGGGTGGAGCCTTTGGTTGGTCAGCACATTTCTTGGATTGATCTGGGAGTGATGCTCGGCGTGACGATTTTGATTATGCCGTTTATGTATACCAATATGAAGCTCGGCCGAAAAGAGGGCGCCATATTGCTGAGCGTGGCGATTGCTTACTCCGTCATGGTTGTCGTGATGCAGAGAGCGTAGCGTGGAAAAAAGGAATCTACCTTGCGCCAGAATAGCGTGAATTTGATGCGTTAGTGTTGATGGTTGCCAATGAATGGATTTTTTGAGGAATTGGTCTTTTCTTTTTTTCGGGTGATTTGTAGTCTGGGGGAACTATGAAAAAGCTCGCTCCGCATTGGCAGATTTTAATCGCTTTAATTAGCGCTACGGTATTGGCTTCGGTTTTTCGAGTGGTCGTTGCCCAGTCGGTTGATGGTTCTAGGATTCCGCATGTGATTGAGCAAGTGGTCGCCGTGAGTAGTTTTGTCGGCACGTTGTTCATTCAGGCGTTGAAAATGATCATCGTTCCCTTAGTGATGAGCGCTATTATTTCGGGGATTGCAGGATTGGGTGGTGTTGAGGGATTTGGCCGTTTGGGATTAAAAACGATAGGCTTTTATACGAGCACGAGTTTTTTGGCGATTATGGTTGGGCTGTTGTTTGTTAATACGATCCAGCCTGGTTTGAGAGACGGGAAACCGAATGTTGAAATCCGCACAGCGTTGTTGAGCCAAGCTGATAAAGCATCGGTTCAAGAAAAAGAGAAAGTAGAAGCGGCTGGAGAGAGAAAAGCGGGAGATTTTGTAGCTTTGTTTAAAAAGATGATTCCGCCCAATGTGATTAAAGCGGCATCGGATAACGGCCAGTTGCTGGGATTGATCTTTTTTTCCATTTTATTTGCCGTGGCGATGACTCAGCTTCCGAGCCAGACGATGTCTCCCTTGCTAGGGGCGATCCAGGCGATGAATGATGTGATGGTTTTGATCACCCAGTGGATTATGGCGTTGGCACCGATTGGTGTGTTTGGGCTGATGATACCGACGATTTACCAGAGCGGTATTCAGATTTTCAGCGTGTTGGGGTGGTATTTTTTGACGGTTGTATTGGCGTTGGCGACGCATTTGTTTGTGGTGATGCCCTTGTTGCTTCGCTATTATGTGGGCGTCAACCCGTGGCGTCATTTTAAGTCGATGCGATTGGCGTTGCTCACGGCGTTTTCTACCGCGTCATCGGCGGCAACCCTGCCAGAGACGATGCACTGTATCCAAAACAATGCGGGAGTTTCCAAAAGGGTTTCGAGTTTTACTCTCCCTTTGGGGGCAACGGTGAATATGGACGGCACAGCGCTTTACGAGTGTATAGCAGTGTTGTTTGTGGCGCAGGTGATGGGACCTAATCTCGGGTTGGGGGCGCAAGTGGCGGTTGTGGTTACGGCGTTGCTGACGAGTATTGGCGTGGCGGGTGTGCCGTCGGCCAGTCTAGTGGCTATTTTGCTGATTTTAAATAGTTCAGGAA
This sequence comes from uncultured Verrucomicrobiales bacterium, assembly GCA_964583225.1. Lineage (GTDB taxonomy): Bacteria > Verrucomicrobiota > Verrucomicrobiia > Verrucomicrobiales > Akkermansiaceae > Oceaniferula. The sequence goes on from CAZOWD010000007.1 coordinate 1,729, forward strand.
TTAAAAATGCTGAGATGGCGGTGATTGCGTTGCTCTCGGTGGATCGTCTTTTGGATATGAGTCGGACAGCGGTGAATGTGTTTAGTGATTCTTGCGCTGCAATTTGTATCGCTCGTTCGGAGGGCGAGGAGATTTATGCTCAGGCCGAGTAGACTCTAAAATTCGATCTCTGAGGCGTGAAATAGACCTTGAATCGTTTGTTGGCTCTTGACTCTTCTCACTTCTGTGGTTTCTTAAGCACGCCTTGCAATGTTGCTCGGATTTTATTCCCCCCTATTTTAACAAAATTTTATCCAACTTTTATTATGAAAATTGTTGTCGCATACTCTGGAGGTCTTGACACCTCAGTTCTTCTTCTCTGGCTCAAAGAGAAATACAATGCAGAAATCATCGCTTACTGTGCCGACGTCGGTCAGGGTAACGAGCTTGATGGTCTTGAGGAAAAAGCCCTCGCGACTGGTGCTAGCAAGTGCTACATCGCAGACCTCAAAGAAGATTTTGCAGCGAATTACATTTACCCAATGTTCCAAGCTAACGCCCTTTACGAAGGACGTTATTTGCTCGGCACCTCAATTGCTCGTCCTTGCATTTCCAAGGGAATGGTTGATGTAGCTATCAAAGAGGGGGCAGATGCCATTGCGCACGGTGCTACTGGAAAAGGAAACGACCAAGTTCGTTTTGAGCTTTCTGTTGCTGCACTTGCGCCAGATCTTAAAGTGATTGCTCCTTGGCGTGACGATGAGTTCCGCGCTCAATTCCCAGGCCGTGCCGAAATGATTGCTTACGCAGAGAAAAACGGCATTCCTTGTGCCGTATCAGCGAAAAAGCCTTACAGCACAGACCGTAACCTTCTTCACATTTCTTTTGAAGCAGGCGCACTTGAAGATACTTGGTATGACGCTAGCGGCGAGGCAGATCGCGATATGTATGTGCTTTCCGTTTCTCCTGAAGAAGCTCCAGACGCACCTGAGTATGTTCAGTTCCTCTTTGAAAAGGGAAATATCATAGGTTTAAAATATGATGGATTGGACGCTCTTATTGAAGAGCTTGGTGATTTTAAGGCCGAAGGTGAAAAAGATGGTTACACATTGCTTAGCCCTTATGGCGTGATGCGTGTGTTGAACTTCCTCGGTGGTAAACATGGCATCGGTCGTGTGGATATCGTAGAAAACCGCTTTGTGGGCATGAAGTCCCGCGGTATTTACGAAACTCCAGGCGGAACGATCATTTTGGCTGCTCACCGCGATTTGGAAACGCTTACGATGGACCGCGAGGCTCAGTATGTGCGCGATGACATTATAACGAAGTATTCTCAGCTTGTTTACAACGGGTTCTGGTTTGCTCCTGAGCGCGAAGCTCTCCAAGCTTTGGTTACTTCCACTCAACGCACCGTTTCTGGAGAAGTTCGCTTGAAGCTTTACAAAGGAAACTGCATCCAAGCAGGTCGCCGTTCTCCACTTTCTCTTTATTCTGAGGATGTGGCTACTATGGAAGGAGGTTCTGAGGAAGCTTACAACCAGAACGACGCAACTGGATTCATTGCATTAAACGCTCTTCGCCTTAAGGCAAATGCTCGTCAGAACAAAGATGCGTAATGAGCAAATGCAGTAACGTTTACGTTATTGATTAAAAATCATTTATTTTAAACCACCTCGGCGGATTTTGTTCGCTGAGGTGGTTTTTTCTGGGAGCGTGTTTCAAATGAGTGGTGAAATGGAATTTCTGTGTTAAACTTTGCGCATGGACAAGCAAATGTGGATGATGATAGGCTTTGTGGCGATTTATTTCGCCCTGCAATTATGGATTCTCCCTGCGATGGGAGTGCCGACATGAATGTCGAGTAAACAGAATTCCCGGTCTGGGAAGCCAACGCCTGCAGAGGTTTTTAAGCCGAAGCTCGATGAAAATGGAAAAGAGATTCCATTGACGGATGAAGAAAAAGCGAAGCTGATAGAGGAGGCGAACCAAGCTGAATCTGTCGCTCCAACATGAGGCCCAACAGGATGTCCTCCGGAGGAGGATTAAGTTGTTTCTTTAATCATTAGACGTTCATTCAATTCAAAAAAAATACCGCTAAGTGTCAAAAAGCACTTAGCGGTATTGTTATTTAAGTTAGTCGCTTGGAATCAAACTCCACGGATTACGGCTCAATGATGGCGTAGTCCCCGTCTTTACGACGGTAGAGGATTTGAGTGACATTGCGCCGTTCGTTTGTGTAAACGATGAATGGCTTGTCGGAGAGTTCCAATTCCACGATAGCGTCCTCTTTGAGCATCGTTTTGAGGCGATAGCTCTCGCGGTGGATGATCATTGGTTCTGGATCTTCCTCCAGTTCGTTTTCGTGGTCGATGGTGTCCAAGAAATCGGCAGAGAACACTCTTTCGTCCAAGTGACGGATGGTGTCTTTGCGGCGATTAGGGCGCTGCTTTCTGAGGAGGCGGGTTTTCCGCTTTCTCATGCGACGTGCAATTTTAGAGATTGTTTCATCGATGGCAGCATACATATCAGGTCCTTCGGATGATGCATCGATGGTGATGTGGTTGGCACAAAAGAGAATGATTTCCGCGATGTGGCGGTTTTTTTGGACATCGAGGATGGCCTTAGCCTCGATGATTTTAGGATAATCCAAGTGAAGCCCCTTGATTTTTTTAGTAGCATAATCACGGAGCGCGTCTGTTACTTTTTCGTGACGAACGGTTACAGTGATTGGAGCATCAACATTTATAGTTTGCATTTATTTTTTCCTTTCTAGTTTAGGTTATTATCAGCGCCTTTCCTTGTGAAAAGCGCGACGTCTGCATCGCAAAAACGGGGGGGATTATTTCCACGTTTTTACATTTACTAAACTAGATCAGTTCGTCGAAAAGTCAAAGAACAAAATCCTCTCCGAGGTAATATTTTCTGGCGATGGGATCTGTTGCGATTTCAGAAGCTTCGCCTTCTAAAATAAGCTTTCCTTCGTGGAGCAAATAGGCGTGATCCACAATGTGGAGCGTTTCTCTAACATTGTGGTCGGTGATGAGGATGGAAAGCCCATCGTTATCCCTCAAATCGCGGACGATATTTTGAATGTCTCCTACGGCGATGGGGTCAACACCGCTGAATGGCTCATCGAGCATGAGGAGCTTGGGGTCGGTGCAGAGTGAGCGAGCGATGGTGAGGCGGCGTTTTTCTCCGCCAGAGAGCGCGATTGCCTCTGATTTTCTGATGTGCGTGATGCTGAAACGTTCCAAGAGTTCGTCTGTGCGATTGAATCGTTGTTTGCGAGAGAGGTCTCTTCGGGTTTCGAGCACGGCGTAGAGGTTTTGTTCTACGGTGAGGTTGCGGAAAATGGATTCTTCTTGGGGGAGGTAGCCCATGCCGAGTCGGGCACGCTTGTGCATGGGCATGGTGGAAATGTCTTGGCCAACGAAGTGAACCGAACCCGCATCGGGAGGGACGAGTCCCGCAATCATGTAAAAGCTTGTTGTTTTTCCCGCTCCATTGGGGCCGAGAAGTCCTACAATTTCACCTTCGCGAACGCTGATGTTTACTTTGTTGACAACGGTGCGTCCTCCGTAGGTTTTAACGAGTCCGCGGGCTTCCATGATGGGTTTTGTTCCACGCCGAGAGGAGGAGCCAACGTAAATCGATGTGTCTTGTTCGTTTGTCTTTGTTTGAGACATGGTAGGCTTAGGGAGTTGTATTCTTTTTGGAGGTGTCGATCTGCATGGCCCATTTGCCTGTCGTGACAAGTTTTCCGTTTTTGAGGATTCGGATGTATTGTCCAGGTGCTTTGGACTGAAGGTATTGGTTGGGGCCGTATTGAATGCGTGGGAGTCCTCCTCGGAGAATCATTTCTTCCGTTTTTACATTGTAGCTGGCAGTTTCGCCCGTGGCGATGAAGGTGTTTCCTTTTTCGTCTGTGCTGACTACGCGGACGTTGCCAATGGCGATGATTCGTTTGATGTCGTTGAAGGAAGAAGTTGTGGTTTCTTTCTTTTGGTCTTTAGCCGCTTTTTTTGTGCTATCTTTTTCGACGTTTGTTGCTTTTGGCGAACTTTTTGCCGAACGAGTAGAGGATTTTTTTGAGTTGGTTGGTTCAACAGGTTTTTTGTCGAGAA
>CAZOWD010000007.1:5931-23338 GCA_964583225.1 uncultured Verrucomicrobiales bacterium
GAACGAGTAGAGGATTTTTTTGAGTTGGTTGGTTCAACAGGTTTTTTGTCGAGAATGATTTTGAGTTCGTCGCTACAGTTGAGTTTGAATCGGGGTTCGGTGAGTCGAATGTTTTTGAGGTAAACGAGCACTCCGGTATCGGAGTCAAAATAAATACCTCCGTCGCAATCAATGTGGAGAAGTTGGGGTGGCGTTTTTGGGGAGCCTTTTTTTGAGTTTTTTGGGGGAGAAGATTTTTTTGATGAAGGGGCGCTAGAAGTGGAGTTTTTTGTTTTTTGTGGGGTGGTTTGTGATGTTGTATTTTTTACGATGAGGTTGTCTTGACCGATTTCTTTTAAAAATGGACGCATGGAGGCGTTGTTTGCATCGATCGTTTTTTGCTCTTCGCTCAGAGTTTTTGAGGTTTGTTGTTGCTGCTGTTCAATGGCGCTTTGGCTGGACTGGGTAATCTGGTCGAGCTCTGCAAGTTCGCTCGGTGTGAGCGGGTTGGGGCGTTCGGCGATGAGGCTTGTGGTGGTTAGCGAGATTAGCACCCCAGCGAGAGAAAACGCGCGGTGTGAAAGTGGTTGGATAGGGCTCAGCTGCATGGCGGATGAGGTGTTGGGGTGGTTGATGATGAATTGAGAAGTAGCGGGACCTAGTAAAAATCCACGATTGGAGTGCCAGTGGAAAACAAGTCCAGTGCCAGTGGCTCGAAAGGAGTCGCCTTTGAGCGTGACAGCTTCTGAGGCCACGAGTGTGGAGTTTTCTTGGTTATAAATCGCGTGGCGCATATCGGTGCGCATTTGAACGACCCCGTTTTTGTTAAAAATTTCAATGCTGACATTTTCGCCATCAATTTTATGCGCGTCGAGCACTTTGAGAACGTCGGCGGTGAGTAGGGAGATGGGATGATAATTTTTATCGTAGCGGGGGAGTCTAACGCGCTGCAGGATGCTACCTTCTGGAAGAATATCCAACGCAGGAAAAGCAGTAGGAGATCTGGTTGATTTTGGAGTCTGATTTTCTTTTTCTTTTGCCTGAATCGGAGAGATTGGAGTCAGCGCGACCGCTGCCATCGCGAGGGCGATGAGCTTTTTGGCGCTCTGAGAGCGGTGCTGCTGGAAGTGATGACTCAAAATGCGAGATTGATTAAAAAGAAATGGGAGAAGGAGCGGGGATTAAACCGTGCCGTGGGCCGCTTTATGAATGGTGAGAAGACGCGTGAGCGTTGCTTCGATTTCATGAAGTGGGATTTGGTTGGGGCCGTCGGAAAATGCTTTTTCTGGATTGATGTGGGTTTCCATGAATACACCATCAACGCCTGTGGCTACTGCGGCGCGGGCAAGAACAGGAGCGAGTTCTCCATCGCCACCCGTGGTGCCTCCGAGTCCACCGGGGCGTTGCACTGCGTGGGTTGCGTCAAAAATGACTTTTAACCCCATGTCGCGCATCCAGTAGAGCGAACGCATATCTGCGACAAGGTTGTTGTATCCGAAAGAGGACCCTCTCTCGGTGATGTAGAAGTCATTACAGCCAAAGTGTTGGAGTTTTGAGGCGATATTGCTAACGTCCCATGGGGCTAGAAATTGCCCTTTTTTGACGTTGAGCGGTCGGCCAGTTTTGGCGCATGCCTCGAGGAGATCGGTTTGCCGACAGAGGAAGGCGGGAACTTGGAGGAAATCGATCGTTTCGGCGGCAATTTCGGCTTCTTGGGATGTGTGGACGTCAGTGGTGACGGGAATATTGAGTTCCTTGCCAATTTCGCCAAGAATACGACACCCTTCAACGACGCCAGGGCCTCGAAATGAATCTACGGAGGTGCGGTTGGCTTTGTCGTAAGACGCTTTGAAAATAAATTGAATCCCCGTTCGGGTTGCAATTTCTTTGAGAGCACGTGCCATTTCCCATGCAAATTCTTCCGATTCTAAGGCGCAGGGGCCGAGGATGAAAAAGGGAGAAGCTGGGTCGATTTGAAGATTTCCTATTTGGCTCATGGTGTGTAAAGATTGTCACTCAGGTTAGGCTTGCTCGTGCGGGATGGCACGAAAAATATCTGAGATGTGAGTTATTTTTTTTCTTGGGATTTTTCGAGGGCGAGCGTGGCGGCTCCAATCATCCCAGCGTCATTACAAAATTGGGCAGGGAGAATTTTGAGATGACTGTAAAATGGAGTGGATAGCTGGGTGCGAATGAACGTTTCGAGCGGGTCAAAGATGAAGGGACCAGCTTTGGCGACGCCTCCGCCGATGATGATGGCTTCTGGGTTGAGGAGCCAGCAGGCGTTGACAATGGCGCAGGCGAGTTTTTCGGCAACTCCGCGCCAGATATCGACTGCGATTGTGTCGCCTGCCTCGGCTGCGAGAGTGAGTAATGCGGGAGCGCATTCTTCGAGGCTACGGCTCACGCCTTGGCGGGCGTATTCTTTTTGGGCTTCTGCCGTGATTTCGTTGTTGCCAATATAATCTTCCAAGGCGCCCATGTTGCCGTAGGCTCCTTTGCGACCTCGGTAGTCGATGGAAGTTTGCCCGAGTTCTCCAGCGGTTGAGTGGCTGCCATGAAGAAGCATGTTGTTGGAGATGATGCCACTTCCAACTCCTGTGCCGAGCGTGAGGCAGAGAAGGTGTTTCATGCCTTTCCCCGCGCCGTGTTTCCACTCGGCGTATGCCATGCAGTTGGCGTCATTTTCAATGATGCAGGGGAGTCCAGTAAGAGCGCTGAGTTGGTCGCGCAAAGGGACGTGAGTCCAGCCAGGAACGTTTGTGAGTTGGTAAACGAGCCCTTTTTCTAAATTTACAAAGCCAGGGACACCTACTCCTATGGCTTTGATTTGAGGGTGTTTTTCACGAAGTGTCGCGACGCGTCTTCCAATAGCTTCGATGAGTTCGGTTGGCGTTTCGTAATTTTGAGTGGGGATGGGGGTGCGGAAATCGATGATTTCGTGTCCCTTGACGACTCCTACTTTGATGGAGGTTCCTCCGAAATCGATACCAATGGAAAGCTCTTGTTCTGACATGCGCGCAATTTAATAGAAGAATGATGGGAGGTAAAACAGAAAGTGCAACAGGTAGCGAGTGGCTAGCTGAAAGGGGGCTGTTTGGAGGAGAAACTCCTCGTTTTGAGGGGGAGGTTGGTGTTAAAAGTTGAGCTCGGCGATGATGCGCAATCCGTCTAAGGTTAAGCGCGGTGCGAGGTGTTCGATTTCTGAAAGGCCACGGGTAATGAGTGGCGCATCACCTCCTGTGGCGATGATGATGGGCTTTTCGGGGATTTCTTGAATGAGTTGGTGGATGATTTCCCGAATCATTCCACGGTAACCGTAAAATGCCCCAGAGAGCATGGCTTCTTCGGTTGTTGTGCCGATGACGTGATCCGGTTCTTGAAGTTGAATGCTGGGAAGGAGGGCCGTGCGCTGCGAAAGTCCTTCCGTCATGCTGGTGAGGCCAGGTGAGATGACACCTCCTTGGTAGTAGGCAGGGTGGGAGTTGAGTGAATTTTTTCTGGAGTGAGGGCAGATGACGTCAAAGGTGACAGCGGTTCCAAAATCAAGGACTATGGATGGGGCTCCGTAGAGGTGGTAAGCTGCGGCAGCGTTGGCGAGTCGGTCGGCTCCTATTTGCTCTGGGCTGGGGTAGTCGATGCCGATGGGAAGTTTGCTGAGGTGGTTGAGGAGGTGGAAAGGTTTTGTTGATAGGTAGTCGGAAAGGACTTGAGCTTTGCTCGGAACCACCGAGCTCACAATGGAGTTGTCCCATGTTTCTTGCCCGAGAGCTTCTTCGAGAGCTCTAGAGGTGATGTCGGAGGTCGGGATGACCGCTAGCCAGTCGAGAAGTGTGCCCTGATCCGCGATGGCGAATTTTGTGCGGGTGTTGGAGTTGTCTACGATGAGTGTGCGCATTGTGAGAAAATTAGAGAGCTGCGTCGATAAGGGTAAGTTCTTCGTCGGTGAAATGAAGATGGTTGAGGCATTGGACGTTTTCTTCGAGTTGATCGACGCTGGAGGCTCCGATCAGGACGCTGGTGATGCTTGGATTGTGGAGAATCCATGCGAGAGCCATGTTGGCGAGCGTTTGTCCTCGTTGTTGGGCAATGGTGTTGAGCTTTTTGATGGTTTCGATTTTTTTCCAAACCATGTCTTCTTTGAGGAATCCGTGTTGTTTGGCGGCTCGTGAGTCCGATGGAATTCCGTGGAGATAGCGTCCTGTGAGCATGCCTTGGGCAAGAGGGGAGAAAGCAATGCACCCCATGCCACGGTCATCGAGAACGTCGGTGAGTCCCTTTTCGATCTCGCGATCGAAAAGGTTATAACGTGGCTGGTGGATAAGGCACCGCACTCCCATGTCTGCGAGAATATCATAGGCTTTAGCCGCCATGGAAGCGGGGTATTTGGATAGACCTACATAGAGCGCTTTGCCTTGCTGAACGGCGGTGGCGAGAGATCCCATGGTTTCTTCGAGCGGGGTATCGGGGTCGGGTCGATGTGAATAAAAAATATCTACATAATCGAGCTGGAGCCGCTGAAGTGATTGGTCAAGCGAAGCGAGAATATGTTTTCGAGACCCCCAATCACCGTAAGGCCCGTCCCACATCAAATGGCCTGCTTTGGTGGAAATGATGAGTTCGTCGCGGTGAGATTGGAAGTCGGTGGTGAGGATTTGTCCGCAGTTGCGTTCGGCGGCTCCTGCTGGAGGCCCGTAGTTGTTGGCAAAATCAAAATGGGTGATGCCTAAATCGAAGGCGCGATGCATGATTTTGCGGGATTGATCGAGATCGTCAACGTCGCCAAAGTTGTGCCAGAATCCGAGAGAAATGGCGGGAAGTTTGAGTCCTGAGCGCCCGCAACGGTTGTAGTGCATACGACCATCGTATCGGTTCGGATCAGGTTCCTTCATGGAAGTGAGTTTGGAGGTGTTGGCGCTTGATGTCAAACGTAAGAACGCAGGCGTGTTTGAGTTTTGGAGTGGAGGTTCGCCTGATGATACGGCCTTACAGACAAAAACTTATGTTTCCGTAAAGCTCATCTGCCGATTCTAAAATCACTTTGCATTTAATGAAATGACGATTATGTTTGGGGCGTATCTATACTATTATGCGATTATCGATCATTCCACACCTCGTTCTGGCCTTCGGTTTCGGAATATCTCCTCTCATGGCTAAAGTTGATGCCACGTCAGTAGCCAAAGACATCACAGGTTATTCTCAGCTTTCTCCTGAAAAAAAGAAGCAACTTATCCAAATTCTCTCCCAAAAGGATTGGAAAAAATTCTCTCAGGCGGATCAAAAAAAAGTTCAGGAAGCATGTTTTGAATTATCGGGTCATTTGATTGGTTTTGACTCATCGAAAAAACATCTCAAAGAGGTTAAAGATGAAGGTGAAAAAATGATCTTACAAATTGCAGGGGATTACCTTAATAGCCTACCACCTGAAAAAGTTCCCGCTCATCCATCAGCGGGAGATTTATTTGGCGAAATTCCAGCAAATGCCCCTCGCGTAACGAGCGCCATCACCATCGACCCGTCCATCGTGCGCTGGCACTCCACGGGTTTGTATGTAGCCCCAGGGGATGTTGTAACGCTTCACTTCCCAGAATCATGGATCCATAAAGGTTTGAAGGTTCAAATTTCTGGGCATCACGACCATATTCCTACCACGAAACCACTCAAGAGGCTTCCCGCCGCAGTAGCGCGGAGCTTTGATGTAAAATCGACTACAGTAAAAGTAGCCAATGCATTTGGAGGTGCGATTTACATCGATACAGGAAACAAACGCCTCAAAGAAAAGCCATTTTCTGTAAAAATTACAAACGCACTCAAAGCCCCCTACTTTGTTTTGGGGAAAACGAAAGTGGCTGAGTGGAATCAATCGCTCAGGCATGCGCCAGCGCCTTATGCTGAGTTTGTAACAGACCGTATTGCTTTATCCTTCCCATCCGCATGGATTAGAAACATGGAAAATCCCACCGAATTATTACAATACTGGGATCATGTGGTTGCTCTTCACGATGAATTGGGAGGTATGACCCATCTGCGATTTGGTCCAGAGCGAGTTAATGTCGATGTTCAGATACTCGTTGGACTTTTTCATGCTGGGTATCCGACCCAAGGGCCGCAAGATCAATGTTACGGGATGGTCGATCTCAAAACGTTAAAAATCAAAGGTAATTGGGGATGGTTTCACGAGATGGGGCATGAATCGCAACGTCGCCCTGATAAAGCGTGGGGGTGGGTCAATCCATACACCTTTGATAACTCTGTAGAAACGACGGTTAATCTGTTTACAACTCACGCCATGGATAAGCTGAAATTTTCAGACAGAGATGCGTGGAGTTGGACGGCGTCATCGGATGAAGTGACTCAACGTGCTCACAAAATTCTTTCTGCGAAAAAGCGTTTTCCTGAGTTAGGAGCTGCGGAAAAACTCACGATGTATCTTCAGTTAAGAGATCAGTTCGGATGGGAAAGTATCCATAAAATGCTTTCGAGTTACTCCGCCGACCAAGATACCCATCCCGAGTTATTGCCCCAAGAGAATCAAGCGAAACGAGATGCTTTTCTCGTTCGTATGTCAAAAGCTACAAAGCACAACCTGACTCCCTTTTTGCGAGACCTCTGGGGGATCAATATGAGTCAAGATGCTGTCGATCAGGTAAAGAGTCTTCCCGTTTGGATTCCTAAAGGATTTGAAAAATATCTGAAGCATTCTTCAAATAATACCCAGTAATTGGGGTTTTTGTATGGTGGGCATGATACACTCTATGGAGTGTGTAGGTGCTATCGAAAAATGGCACGTCTCCTCGCTTTATGGGGCGTGTCTTCAGCACGTGGATTGTTGTTGATTCTGTAGCAATTCAACGCGTTGTCATTTTGGCTTCGCGTTGGCTTGGGGTGGTTGTGGCATTGACGTAAAAACAGGACGGTAAAAAAATATTTTAAAGGTTGGCATGTTCGTTGCTTGGGTTGGGGTATACGCGAGATGAACGATGAATCGGTTGGATTTTTTCTGATCCATCAAACTGAAATCGTTTATCAAAATGACGTATTGAACCAATAAAACTAAGCTTATATGAAATCGTTGAAAAATTACTTATTACCGTTAGCTGTGATGCTGACGAGCGCTGTTCCTGTGTATGCCGGAGAGGAAGTTCCTGTTTTAGATACTGGAGATACTGCGTGGATGTTGACTTCATCGCTGCTGGTTCTTCTGATGTGTCTTCCTGGATTGGCCTTGTTTTATGGTGGTTTGGTTCGGGCAAAAAACGTGCTGAGTATTTTTGTGCAGTGTTTTGCCATGGCCGGTGTGATGTCTTTGATCTGGGTTGCTTTTGGTTATGCTTTGGCGGCAGGTGGAGGAGGAAACTCTTATTTCGGCTGGGATAGTAGTTTTGTTTTCTTGAAGCATATTAAAGAGGGAACACTCATGGATGGAGGAACGATCCCTGAAAGCGTGTGGGTGATGTTTCAGATGACCTTTGTGATTATTAGCCCTGCTATTATCGTGGGTGCATTTGCTGAGCGGATGAAATTTTCAGCGGTGTTGGTATTTACCGTGATTTGGACGGTGCTTTCTTACTTGCCTATGTGGCACATGGTTTGGGGCGGTGGACTTCTTCACCATTGGGGAGCGATCGATTTTGCTGGAGGAAACGTAGTGCATATTAATGCAGGTGTAGCCGGATTGGTTGCTTGTATTTTCTTAGGAAAGCGTAAGGGGTATCCTGGACCTGCCTTTGTGCCACATAACGTGCCTTACGTTTTGGTAGGAGCTGCGCTTCTCTGGGTAGGTTGGTTTGGATTTAACGCGGGCTCTGCCGGAGGTGCGAGCGGTAGCGCTGGTATGGCGATGCTGACAACGCAGATTGCTACGGCTGCCGCATTGGTTGTTTGGATGGGTATGGAATGGATTATTTCTAAGAAACCAACTGCTGTGGGTGCCGCTACGGGTGCTGTTGCTGGATTGGTGGCTATTACGCCAGCTGCAGGATCTACGGGAGTTATGGGGGCTATGGCGATTGGAGCTATTACTTCTGTGGTGTGTTATTTCGCCGTATCGAAACTGAAAAATGCCTTTAACTACGATGATACTCTCGACGTTTTTGGAGTGCACGGTGTCGGTGGTATCATGGGTGCATTGCTCACAGGTTTCTTTATCCGTGAGGGATATGACGATGGAAACACCGTGGGTGGAATCGCTCAGATGATGATTCAGGCAAAAAGTATCGTTGTGACGATTGTTTGGAGTGCTGCGGCCGCATCTGTGGCACTTGTGATAGCTAAGGTTCTTTGCCGTGGTCTTCGCGTGGACGAAGAGGTGGAGCACGGCGGTCTTGACCGTGCAGATCACGGGGAGGAAGCTTACAATTGGGAATCCTAAGCTATTCTGTAATAAGTAAAAATAAAATGGCATCCAGCATTTTGGTTGGGTGCCATTTTTTCTATTGGTGAGTTTTTGTTATTTTAATTTTTTTGTTGCGCGGTGGGACGAGTTCTCTAAAATGCAATCACATTATGAAAACGACGTTACAACTGTTTACCCTAGCTGTTCTATCTTTGGCTCTCTCGTCTTGCTGTGGTTTGTTGCCTTGTCCTGGTGGCTTAACTGCAGAAAAAGAGGTGACCACGATGCAAGATGCAACCACCACCTACTACACGGGAAAATCTTCCTTTGAGGTGCATCACAAAGTTCCCGTAACTCATACGGTTACTGTGAAAAAAGCCTGCACAAAGTGCGGATCCAGTTTTTGTCCTAAGCCTGAATGTTGTGGCATTGTAAGTGACACTGTTTTGGCTCGTGCGACTTCTCAAGGAGGAACTGGTGAGCCTCAACTCGGCTTGATTCCTACAATGAAGAAGTTAGCTGACTAATTTCTATTTCTATTTCTTTTTGGGGCCATTCTTTTTTAGGGATGGTCCTTTTTATTGGAGTTTATTTCCCCTTTTTTGTGTAATAGCGAATTTTTTTGTTTTGTGAGTTTGACAGAGGGGGTTGAAAAAGACTTTACTTAGGAAAGGGATAGCTCTTTTGACGAGTAATGCACTTGGAATCAGGTGCTTCTTCGTAAATCTACATTACCGATTATTGATTTAAACAACACCTATTATTTTATTTATGAGCGATAACGACAATTCTAAGCCGACGACAAAGCCTTCTGCAGTGCCTATTTCTAAAGAAACTGTTCGTGTGAATTTGAACCAGAAGCCCGGAGCTGCTCCTGCCGCTCCGCCAGCTCCTAAACCACCAGCACCGCCAGTTCCTTCTGCTGCTGCCGCGCCTAAACCTCCTGCACCGCCAGCACCTTCTGCCGCGGCTACACCTAAACCTCCAGCGCCTTCAGCCGCTCCAAAGCCACCCGCTCCATCAGCTCCAGCACCTTCGGGCGCTACTGCTCCCAAACCGCCAGCACCAGCACCTACAATACCTCTTTCAGCAGGCGGGGGAGCTGCAGGAACTCCGCCTGCGCCCGCTCCTACAGTGCGTTTGAATACAGGGGCTGGGACCGGACCAGCACCTAAATTGGCAACACCTGCTCCTACAGTGCGTTTAAATACAGGAGCGGGAACTGGTCCAGCAACAAAATTGGCAACGCCTGCGCCAACTGTGCCTCTTACGACAGGCCCTGCGACTACTCCAGCTGGAGGAGCTCCGAGCCAGCCGTTGCCTTCGGCTACGGTTAAGTTGGCTGAGACTCAACCTATGGATGCTCCTGCACCAGCTTCTAAGGTGGCTACGATTCAGACTGCTTCCAATGATGATGCAACTGAGGAAACTGGAGAGGGCGCTGTAGCTGCACTTTCTGTGGTTGCGATGGTGGCTGCTTTGATTGTGCTTGGTGTGCAATTGGCTACTGCAAGTACTTGGGTTGATGGGAATTGGGGGGCTTTATTGGGTCTTTAATTCGTTTAATGGAAAAGTTTAATTTTTAATTATTATGATCACTCAAATTATTTTACTGATTTTTGGCGCTCTTGTCGCATATCTCGCGTATGCTACCTCGATGTTGCAAATCCCAGGAATGTAAAAATATCTAGAACAAGCAGAGGCTTCAGATTTTCTTAAAGAAGAATTAGAAGCGTGTTTTTTGAACCGTTCATAACGAATTAAGTTGTGAGCGGTTCTTGACGTACAGAAAAGCTGAGGCATACTCGCCGCATGGCTAACGCATATAACGAAAGCAACTTTGAGGCCGAGGTTTTGAACTCGGATAAGCCCGTTCTTGTAGATTTCTGGGCAGAGTGGTGTGGTCCTTGTAAGATGATCGCTCCTTTGATTGATCAGCTTGCTGAGGCTGTTGCCGGCACTGCTGAAGTGGGTAAGGTTGAGGTTGATACCAACCAAGCTCTTGCTGCTAAATACGGTGTTCGCTCTATCCCATGTCTACTTTTCTTTAAGAATGGTGAAGTAGTTGAAACCATTACGGGTGCCAATGTAACATTGGATCAATTGAAGTCGACGCTCGAAGGCCTCGCCTAAGTTGTCAGTATGACAAAACATTTTAAAACTCTGGATCGATGAAATGTTGTTCTAGAGTTTTTCATTTTATAGCCACGCGGTTTCCTCGGAAGCCCGTGGTTTATTTGTTTCTTTTTACAGTGTGGTTTATTACGCTGTGGTGTCTTTCGGCAGGGAATCCAGTTCCTGATGATGTGCCAAAGATTCCTCATTTAGATAAACTAGCTCACTTTACCTATTTTGGAATAGGTGGTGTATTTATGGCGGTTGTGGGCTTGGTGCTTTGGCCTAAGCTAAAGCAGCAAAGGTGGCGCATTTTTTGTTGGGTTGTGTTTTTTGGAGCGGTGATAGGTCGCTTGGACGAATACCACCAGACGTTTACACCAGGGCGTAGTGGTAACGATATGGGGGACTGGACGGCAGATATTTTGGGCTGTTCGGCGGGGGCTTGTTTGGTTCTTTTTATTATTTTGCCAGAGGTTCTTCGTCAAAAATCGAAGAGGAAAAAGAAAGAAAGTTGAGAAGAATGTGGAATTAGTCGCTAATTCGCTTGACTGAATGCTGGCTCGGTGTATTTCTCTGCGCCCCGCAAGTAACAACTTTTTAAAATTTATGGCCAGAGTATGCAGTATTAGAGGTTCCCGAGTCCGTATGGGTGGTAAAATTCACCGTTCAGGATTGGCGAAGAAGAAAGGTGGTATCGGACGTCACGTGACTAAGGTCGTGAAACGTTCCGTTTCTCCAAACCTTCACACAAAGCGCATTTACGTTCCAGAACTGGATCGTCACGTGAAAGTGAAATTGAGCGCAAAAGCGATTAAAACAATCAACAAAAACGGCGCTTATGCGACGTTGAAAAAGGCAGGCTTGATCTAAGCTTTTCTTTTTTATTCCTCTTTCGATCTTTGTTATTTGAGGGGGGCTAATCATTTTAAAAAAACGGCAGTAGAAATCTACTGTCGTTTTTGTCGTTGGGCTGTGATTGATGGTTGCTGTTCGTTTCGAAAATGCGTAGGTTGGTTGGGTTATGAATCGTCGTTTTGAAAGTATAGATCGGTTTCCAGATTTGACCTGTGTGCCAACTGTAGAAGAGGGCGCAGTGCTTGCTGATGCGCAACGGTTTGAGCAGTCTGAAGTCTGTGTGGGTCAGGAATTATCGCGTGTTTTACTGGCGATTCAGATGGTTGATTTGACGACTTTGGAGGGCTCGGATACGCCAACTAAAGTGAGGGAGCTCTGCGAGCGGGCTAAGTTTCCGGGCGGGGTGGAATGTGCGATTCCCCCAGTGGCTTCGGTTTGCGTGTATCCTACGCTGGCGGGTGTAGCTTCGGTAGCTCTGAGAGAAAGTTCGGTAAAGGTAGCCAGCGTGGCCGCTGCCTTTCCGAGTGGGCAAGCGCGTATTTCTCAGAAAGTTTCAGAGATTCGTTATGCCGTAGAAGAGGGAGCGGATGAGATTGATATGGTAATTTCCCGAGGGAAATTTTTGGATGGCGAATATGCTGAGGTTTTTGATGAGATTTGTCAGTGCAAGGAGGCGTGTGGCGAGGCGCATCTGAAGGTTATTTTGGAAACGGGTGAGCTTGGGGGATTGAATCATGTTGCGTTGGCGAGTGAATTGGCGATGGCGGCCGGAGCTGATTTTATAAAAACATCGACGGGTAAAATTCCCGAAGGGGCTACTTTTCCTGTGGTGTTGGTGATGTTGAGATCGATTCGAGCTTTTTTTGAGCGAACGGGGCGCATGGTGGGGATGAAGCCGGCTGGAGGAATTCGTTCAACGGATCAGGCTTTGCGTTATCTATCGATGCTTGAATCGGAATTGGGGGAGGCTTGGATGACTCCCGAGTGGTTTCGCTTTGGCGCGAGTTCGCTGTTGGGCGATCTCGTGATGAACTACCGTAGAGAATGCTGAAAATCATTGACTTGCACCGAGCGGTTATCTCGTTTAAAAACCAATTCAGCCCTCACGGGTTACGCTTTTAAGCTGAACTGTGTGGTGGTGTTCTTTATTTATGAAACGATTTTTACCTTATTACCGTTACCTCATGGAGGTGAAGTGGTTTTTTATTGGAGCCGTTATCACGGGGCTTGTGTATGGGGCTGTTTCTGGTGCCGGCTTGCCTTTGATGTTAAAAAAAGTGTTGCCTGAAGTTTTTAATCAGGAAAACCGCCCCTTTTTTGAATTGTTAAAAGTGGCTCTCTTGTTTCCGCTTGTGTTTTTGGTGCGCGGTCTTAGTCAGTTTGCGAACCAGTATTTGATTAGTTATACAGGTTTTAAGGTGCTTGAAGGGATTCAAGTTGAGGTTTTTGAAAGCATACAACGTTTGTCGTTGCCCTTTTTTAATAAAAATAAAAGTGGCGATCTGCTGAGTCGTCTCATGGGGGATACTCAGATGATTCGTTCGGTGATTGTGGATATTTCCAACGATATCATCATTCAGCCAATGCAATTGATTGGTTCCATTGGGGTTTTGATTTATTTGTCTTTTCAGAATAATCAGGCGTTTTTTGTGCTGGTTTGTTTGGCTTCAATTCCGCTGTGTGTGTTCCCAATCCGCTTGATCGGTAAAAAGCTTTATCGGAAAGCGAAGCAGGTGCAGGCTCAAGCGGGAGAGTTAACGGCATCCGTTACTGATTCTTTGCAGGCTCCGATGGAAATCCGAGCTTACAACATGCAGGATAGTGTTATTCAAAGGTTTCGGCAGTATGTGTTGAATCTTTTGAAGGCACGGATGAAGGTTGTGAAATACGACAAACTTCTCGGGCCGATCATCGATTTGATTTCGGCTACGGGCGTTGCTGTAACTATCGTGTATGCAGGGAAGTCAGGCATGAAATTTGAAGGTGAGGTTGTGCCTCTCTTGACGGCGCTTTATATGTGTTATGACCCAATGAAGAAGTTGGGTAAAATTCATACGAAAATCCAGCGGGCCACAGCGTCGTTGGATCGGGTAGAATATATTTTGCACTATAAAAACGAGTTAGTCGAAAAAGAGAATCCAGAGAAATTGGAAAACGTGCAGGGCGCTATTCAATTTGAGGATGTTTCTTTTGCCTATGATGAAGAGCCAGTTCTTCGGAATGTGAACGTGCAGGTTCCTGCGGGGCAGGTGGTTGCTATCGTTGGACCTAGCGGAGCGGGGAAAAGTTCTTTTGCTAATTTGATTCCCAGATTTTATGATGTTACCTCAGGTAAGGTTTCTTTGGATGGGGTGGATGTTCGCTCGTTGGCAAAGTTTGATTTGAGAAATTCCATTGCTCTGGTTGCGCAGTCGCCGGTGCTTTTTAATGAAACCATCATGGAAAATATCAGGATGGGTAGGCCTGAGGCTACCGATGAGGAGGTGATGGTCGCGGCTCAGAAAGCCCACGCGCATCGGTTTATCGAGGAGTTGCTTGACGATGGTTACAATACGATGGTGGGCGAGCGTGGAACGCTCCTCTCAGGGGGGCAGCGGCAACGTATTGCGATTGCCCGAGCATTCCTCAAAGACGCTCCTGTGTTGATTCTTGATGAAGCCACATCAGCTCTCGATAGTGAAAGTGAGGCGGAAATTCAAAAAGCATTGGAGGGCTTGGTGAAAGGTCGGACAACGTTTATTATCGCGCACCGTTTTAGCACGATTAAAATCGCGGATCGCATCTTGGTGTTTAATCAAGGTGAAATTGTAGCCGATGGTTCGCATGAAGAAATTTATCCAACCTGCAGCCTGTATCAGGAGCTTTATGATCGCCAGAGCGGTTAGAGGTGTTGCACAATAGATGGGTGATCGCGGAGTGAACGGTTTTTCTAACGAGAGGTATGCCAGATCTGCAATTTGAAAGTGTTAAATGGGGCGAGGGATACCGTTTTATAGCGGGTATTGATGAGGCAGGGCGTGGTCCTTTAGCTGGACCAGTTTCGGCGGCTGCGGTCATTTTACCTCGGGATTTTTCATGTGAGTTGCTTGATGATTCTAAAAAGTTGACGGAAAAACGGCGGGAGTTGTTGTATGAAGAATTAACGACTCGGGAGGATATTGTCTGGGCTTTATCTTTTGCTGATGCAAGAGAGATTGAGCAGGTGAATATTCTTCGCGCAACTCATGCGGCGATGGGGCGGTCGGCTGAAGGTTTATCTCAACGCCCCGATTTTTGTTTGATTGATGGTTTGCCCGTGAAAGGTTTTGGGTTCCCCTCTGAAGGTATTGTGAAAGGCGATGGAAAAAGTTTATCGATAGCGGCTGCGAGTATTATAGCAAAAGTTTCGCGGGATCGCTTGATGTATGAGTATGCCGAGCAATACCCCGAATATGGATTTGATCGTCATAAAGGATATGGAACGAAGGCGCATTTGGAGGCTCTCAGAGAATACGGACCATGCCCGATTCACCGAAAAACATTTGCACCTGTGGCCGATGTGATTGCTCAGATGGAGTTGCCTTTAGAGTGAAGGATTTGTTTCTTTTTCAAAAGAGTGGGACATTCAAAATATACCGTTGGTAATTTTGAAATTCATTGTTTAATTTGTGGCATGCCGAAACTTTCAGAAGGTGTTTTATGTGTGGTGTCGCCATTGGATTTTGCCGAGGCTTGTTTTTCTGTGCCAGCCATTAGGGCTCTGAAGCGGTTGCGGCCATCGGAAGATTTGAAGGTTCTTTGTCCTGAATCGTTGATGGTGTTTTGGGAAACTGTTTCCGAGTTGGATGATGTCGTGGCTTATCCAGATAAAATGCCAGCGCGTAAAATGGCACGTTGGTTTATGGATCAAATGCTTGAGTGTTCTTCTGTGATTCTTTGGGAGGCGGGAGATGCTGCAAAAGCTATGGCAAAAGCAAAAGTTCCCCAACGAATTGGATATCCAGCCACTGGATTAGAAAAATTTTTAACGGAGCCTGTGAGTTTGGTGAGTCAGTCGGGTCCAATAGAGCATCGGGTGAGGTATTATTTGAACTTGGTTCAGGAGCTGGGAGCTGATGCGTTTGTTCCTGAGAATTTCAAAACGGTCCCATTGCATTTAGAGGGGGTAGAAAAATCTGACCGTTGTAAAATTGCGTGGACTTTAGAATCAGAATACGGAGAGGCTTACCAGTGGGGTGTTGAGATGTTTGAGGAGGTGAAATCGCAGGTTGAAAAGAAGGTTCAAACGGAAGTGGAATGGGTTGAGTGTGGAAAGCGAACGGGAGAGGGGGATGCTGATTTGATCAAACTTCTTTCTGAGTGTTCTGTATTGTTGGCTTGTGATGGTGAGGTCGCACATTTAGCAGCTCATTTTGGCTTGCCTGCTGTGGTTTTGTTTGGTCCTGGCGAACCTAGATGGAAGCGCCCGTTGGGGAAACAGAATCGGGTGATTCGTGAGCATGTGGCATGTAGCCCGTGTTACCTTTCTAAGTGTCCGTTGGATGGTCGGTGTCAGAGTGAAATTAAAGCGGAAACGGTATCTGAATGCCTAGCCGAGGTGGTTTTGGAATGCTTGGAAACTTCCAAGGCTGAATAAGAGCGTTGCAAAAAAAGCGTGCCTCCTTTTTGGGGGAAGCACGCTTGAAATGGAAGGGAGTTTGTGAAACTCCGATTCTTGAAAGGTTGAAAGGGAATTTTGTTACACCGTCATGAGCTCTTTTTCCTTTGAGGCGAGAGCTTCATCGATTTGTTTGATGTATTTGTTGGTGAGGTCTTGCACCTGACGTTCAAAGTCGCGTTGTCCGTCCTCAGTAAGTTCGTTTGCAGCTTTCATTTTTTTAGCGGCATCCATTCCGTCTTTGCGGCATGAGCGGATGCGAACGCGGCCTTCTTCGGCTTGGGTGCGAACCATTTTAACCATGTCTTTGCGGCGTTCTTCAGAAAGTTCAGGGACTGGAACGCGGAGGTATTTTCCTTGGTTGGAAGGATTGAGCCCGCAGTTGCTTTCGAGAATCGCTTTTTCGATGTCTTTTGATGTGTTGGAATCAAAAGGCTGCACCATAATCATGCGTGGCTCGGGAACAGTGACAACGGCGAGCTCTTTGATTTTCATATTACTCCCGTAGCTGGGCACGTTGACGTTAATGTTTTCGAGAAGTGCTGGGCTGGCTTTTCCCGTGCGCACAGCTGCAAGTTCGGCTGTGAGGTATTCTACAGCTTTTTGCATGCTGTCTTCGGTCTCTAAAAGGGCAGTTTCTGGGTCCATGATATTATGTTGGGTTTTTATTTAAGAATGTAAGAAAAATGAGGTTTATCCTTTATGGATGATTGTTCCGATGTTGGCTCCTGAGAGTGCTTTGGTAATGTTTCCACTTCCTCCAATGTCAAAAACGATAATGGGAATATCATTGTCTGTGCAGAGGGTGAAGGCTGTTGAATCCATGACGGCGAGGTTGAGGTCGAGACATTCTTTGAATGTGACTGTATCATAGCGGACTGCGTCTGGATTTTTCTTGGGGTCCGCATTGTAAACGCCGTCGACCATGGTGGCTTTCATGATGGCGTCTGCATCCATTTCGCTGGCGCGAAGAGCTGCTGTGGTATCGGTAGAGAAAAACGGGCTGCCAGTGCCGGCTGCAAAAATAACAACGACCCCTTCGGAGAGGTATCGGCTAGCTCTGCGACGGATGAATGGTTCAGCCACGTTTTTCATTTCGATGGCGGATTGGACAACGCATTCAATACCTTCTTCTTCGAGAGCGCTTTGTAGGGCGAGCGCGTTCATCACTGTGGCGAGCATTCCAACGTAATCAGCGGTGGGGCGATCCATTCCACGAGCACTAGCGCTAGCTCCGCGCCAGAAGTTGCCACCTCCGCAAACAACACCAACTTCGATATCTTGGTTGAGGGCTTCTTTGATTTCTTTGGCAACACGCTCCACAATTTCTGGGGAAATGTTGTCTTTGCTTCCGGGTTCTCTCAGTGCTTCTCCACTGAGTTTTAATATAACACGCTTAAAGGATCGGGCATCTTGGGGACTACTCATGGCTGAGAAGAAAATTGAAGGAGTATTTCTAAAAGTCAAGGCGCAAGAGGTTGTCT
>CAZOWD010000008.1:0-9121 GCA_964583225.1 uncultured Verrucomicrobiales bacterium
GCAGAGCGATCATGGCTAATGTCGATGAGCGGTTGATCGCGTCTTTTCCACGGTCCATTAGGAGAGTCCGCTACGGCGACGCCGATACGTTGGTTGTTTCTATGGCTCCAGTTGAGCCCTTTGGTGTTTTTGCCATCGCCCGTGTTTCCCATATAGTAGAGGTAGTATTTTCCATCAAACTGATGCACTGTAGGATTGTGCGTGCAGGAGCCATCCCAAAATGGCGTTCCGCTTTTATGGCGCCTCGGGAGCGCAACATCGACAAATCGGTAGGGGCCTAACGGATTGTCTGCAACGGCATGGGCAACCTCTGAGTTGGTAACCCAAGCGGAAAACCCCAGTGATTTTTTCCAACGACTGTAAAAGAGGTGGTATTTGCCGTCTTCTCCTCGAACCATACTTCCGCCCCATACGAAATAATCTTTCTCTGAGAGTTTGGCAAATTCAGGAACTGGAGAAAGGAGCGAATGAAAGTCGAGGTCTTGGTCTGTGGGGAGTTTTTCAGCGGAGGTTGCACACGTAAGCGTGGCGAGGTGAGCCATCAAAAGAATGAGAAATAAAAATTTCATGAAGTTTGGTTTCAACGGAAAAAGAGGATGGCTCAACTTTGACGTTAGATTTCCAAGTGAAGGATGGATGTTTTGCTGTGTTGTTTTAAATCTGGACAGAGCTTGGGGAAGAGTTGTTCTAACGTGCTGACTTCTCCCGTGGTTAGAATCTGGTAGCTGGTGGTATGTGGGCTTGATTTGTGCGTGAGCGATTCTTCCACATGCCGTGCCACGGCGAGTCCGGTGTCGAGGATTTGAATCTCAGGCCCAGCGACTTCTTGAATGAGTGGTCGCAAAAAGGGATAATGCGTGCAGCCTAAAACCAAAACATCGGATCCCGCGTCGAGGAGCGGGATGGTTTCTTCTTCGACAACGCGGCGTGCTAAGGGGGAGTCGAGGTCGCCTTGTTCGACAAGATGCACAAAGTTGGGGCAGGGGCGTGTGATGACCTTGACGCCGTGGGAATAGGCGTGATCGCGAACCAGTTTGTGAAATTTTTCGCCTGCGATGGATGCTTCGGTTGCCATGACGCCGATGGTTCCCGTTTGGGTGATTCCAGCGGCAGGTTTGACGGCAGGTTCCATGCCGACAAAGGGAATGGGGTAAGTGGCGCGGAGCGCTTCGATGGCGGCAATGGTTGCGGAGTTGCAGGCGATTACGATGATTTGGCACCCTTGCTCGATTAAATAATCTGTGATGGCAAAAACGCGGCGTTGGATTTCCTGAGTGCTGCGGGGACCATAGGGGCACCAAGCGCAGTCGCCGATGTAGATGAGGTCTTCATCGGGCATGAGGGTGCGGATTTCATTAAAAACAGAAAGTCCTCCGAGGCCGGAGTCTAGGATGCCGATGGGGTGTTTGGATATTTCTGTTTTTGCCTTCAAAATGAAAAGTAAAAATGCGGTTTCTAAAGATTGGAAAGGAGGGAAAATCGCAGACCGAGTTAAAAATTAAAGTTCATCTGTGGGGATTCGACACGGGGAAGGTTTTTGGAGCGCGTGCTTGTATTTTTAGCTTTGGGTTTCCCTTTGCTTTCGGGGCGAGTTGAGTTCATCTCGAGGTGGCTGAGGATGTCTTTGGCTCGGTCGATGATCGCAGGGGGCAGACCCGCGAGTCGTGCTACTTGAATACCGTAAGATTTATCTGCGGTTCCAGGGAGAATTTTACGGAGGAAAATGATGTCGTCGTTCCATTCGCGAACGGCTACATTGTAGTTGGCTACGCCGTCGCGAGTGCGGGAAAGGTCGGTGAGTTCGTGATAGTGTGTGGCAAAAAGCGTGCGAGCTTGGATGGTGTCGTGGAGGTGTTCCGCCACGGACCATGCGATCGAAAGCCCGTCGAATGTGGCAGTGCCACGGCCAATTTCATCGAGGATGACGAGCGAGTTGGCTGTGGCGTTGTTGATGATGAGAGCCGTTTCATTCATCTCAACCATGAAGGTGGACTGTCCGCTCGTGAGGTCGTCGGATGCCCCGACGCGACAGAAAATTTTATCGACCATCCCGATGCGTGCGCTGTCGGCAGGGACATAGGCTCCAATTTGTGCCATGAGCGTGATGAGAGCCACTTGGCGGATGTAGGTGGATTTACCCGCCATGTTAGGTCCTGTGAGTAGGATTAAGCGAGATGAGTCCGCTTCCATGAGGCTGTCGTTAGGGACAAATTTTTCATCGATGAGCGTTTGCTCAAGCACGGGGTGGCGTCCGTTGTTGATGATGAGGTCTCGGGAGTCATCGAGCGTGGGGCGCGTGTGCTGGTGCAGTTGGGCGAGTTCGGTGAGCCCGAGTAACACGTCCAGTGTGGCGAGTGCGTCAGAACATTCTTGAAGTCGGTCGATTTCGTTTGCTACGGCTTGGCGGAGTTTGACAAATTCCTCGTATTCGAGTTTTTTGGAGCGTTCATCGGCTCCTAAGATTTTGTTTTCCATCTCCTTGAGCTCGGGCGTGATGTAACGCTCGGCGTTGGCCATGGTTTGCTTTCGCTGATAGTCGTCGGGGACGAGATCGACTTTAGCTTTGGTGACTTCGATGAAATATCCAAACACATTGTTGTATTTGATTTTTAGGGTGTCGATTCCTGTGCGTTTGCGTTCGCTTTCTTGAAGTGCAGCGAGCCATTGTTTGCCTTCGGTCGAGGCTGATCGCAGTTCGTCGAGTTCGGGGAGAAAGCCATCGCGAATGATTCCGCCGTCTTTTGTGCCCGCGGGTGGTTCATCTGAAAGCGCTCTGGTGAGGAGGTCGGTCAGTTCGGGGAATGTGTGAAGTTTTTCGAGAAGTGAGTCGTGAAGGCTGGACTCGGGAGCGTCTTCGCTGAGCGCTTCAAGGTGGCTTTTGAGGTCGGGGATTTTTTGAAGGGATGTGTTGAGAGACTGGAGGTCACGTGCATTTCCCGCGTTTTGAGAAAGACGCGAAGTGGTGCGTTCGATGTCGCGAATCCCTTTAAGTCCATCACGGCATTGGCCGAGAAGGAATGGTTCGGAGAGGAATGAGGCGATGAGATCCTGTCGGGCCGTAAGAGCTTTGAGGTCGCGGAGCGGGTGGAGAATCCAGTCCCTCAGTTTACGCGCGCCCATGGGAGTCGCCGTGCGGTCGAGCGCTCCTAACAGCGAGTGCTGGCGTCCCGTGGGAGAGTCCACGAGGTCGAGATTGCGTTGCGAGGAAGCATCGATGAGGACGTGTTCGGCTTCGTGACGGACGGTGATTTGCCGGAGGTGTTCGC
The DNA here is from genome assembly GCA_964583225.1 of uncultured Verrucomicrobiales bacterium. Classification (GTDB taxonomy): domain Bacteria; phylum Verrucomicrobiota; class Verrucomicrobiia; order Verrucomicrobiales; family Akkermansiaceae; genus Oceaniferula. The sequence continues at coordinate 3,267 of CAZOWD010000008.1, forward strand.
AGGATCGGCGGAGTTGGTAGGACAGGTAATGGAGGATGGCGCCTGCGGCTGAAATGGCGGACGGCATGTCGTCGCAACCAAATCCTCGGAGCGATTGCACTTTGAAATGTTCGCAAAGTGTCATGCGGGATTGATCCGTTAGGAAGGCGTAGCCGTCGTAAGGCTGGCAACCTCTGAGGTGTCCGAAGATATTGATTTGGTCGTCGGGAATAATGAGTTCCCGAGGAGCGAGGCGCTGGAGGGCGTCTTCGAGAGCGTTTTTGTGATCGAACTCCGCAACGGTAAATTCTCCAGTCGAGTGGTCGGCGCAGGCGAGTCCAAATTTTTTGCCAATCTGATAGACTGCCGCGATGTAGTTGTGCTGGGTGTCATCGAGCAGGGTCATGTCGTTGACGGTTCCTGCGGAGATGATTTGAGCGATTTCTCGTTCTACGAGTTTGCCGGGTTCGGGTTCGGAGATTTGTTCGGCGATGGCGACTCGTTTTCCCGCCTGAATGACTTTGGCGATGTATCCCTGCGCGGCGTGGTAGGGGACGCCACACATGGGGATGTCGTGGCGTTTTGTGAGTGCTACATTGAGGATGGCTGAGGCGCGTTTGGCATCCTCAAAAAACATTTCGTAAAAATCTCCAAGTCGGTAAAAAAGCAGGATGTCGTCGGGCAGCGATTTGCGAATTTTTAAATACTGCGCCATCATGGGCGTCAGTTTTTTTTCTTTGGGGGCGGCTGTTTTTGACTTTTTGTTGCCCGCGCCTTTGCTTTGCTCGGTTGGTTCTCCTTTTTTACCTGCCATGTCTGGGAATGTTGTAGCGTTTTGATTGGGGATTTGTCGAGTTCTTCTCGTGGAGAGATGGACGTGACTTAGTGGTCGAGATTACAACCGGGGTCGGGGTCGTTTGGGAGAGGGGATTTTGGTTGTGCTGGTTGAGGGCGTTGGATGCCGGGAGCGAGAGCGTTGAGTTGTTTCCAGAAATCCGCTTTGGAGGACGATCCGTTAAAGAGGACTTTGCCTTCGGGGGAAACGAGGACGTTGGTTGGGATATTCATGATGCGGAATTGGTTGGAGAGCGATCCGTTTTTTTTGTCGCGCATCCAAGCGCAGGCCGCTTCGGCAGCGTCCTCTTTGGCCCAGAGTTTGGCATCGGCTAGAATGTCATCGTTGTATCCTATCAAAAAAGAAATGACGGCGATGTTGTTTTTCTGACAGATTTTAGAAATGGCGATGAAGTTTTTGAGGTCTCGGTAAACTTCTTCACTCATTGGCGACCAAAAATAAAAGAGAGCTCCCTTTTTCCCCTTAATCAACTCTCCAAAGGTGGTTGTTTTTTCTCCAGTGAGCGGGGTGAATGGGAGTTTTTTTGAGAGGGTGATTTTTGCCATTTTCTCCTTCATGCGGAGATTGTTGATGTGCGGGGCAAATGCTTGCCCTTGCCGAGGGCTCAGCCAAAATGCTTCGGTGATGTGTTTTTTGAAACTGGCTTTGTCATTGCTTTCCAATGCTGCAAGCGCTTGGGCGTATTCCACGATGGCGAGCCAGTCTTCTTTCACTGCAAAAATCTCAGAGTTGTCGGGGGAAAACTTGTCGCGGAACTTGAGTAATTCGGGGGCAAGTTGAGCGATGGCGTGGAAGTCTTCTTGATCTACGAGGCTGAGAAAATGAGCTTCGAGAATGACCTGTGGGTGAACTCCAGCTTTGCGGGCATTTTCGAGAGCTTGCGGAAGCTCTTCGGGTTTGATGTCTGAAAACAGCTTTTCTAGCGCCTTTTCTTTGGCGGTGGGCTGAGGTGCTGTGTTGGTTTCTGCAAAGCAAGGCATGATGCAGAGGAGACAAATGAGTAGATATTTCATGATAAAAAATACACGGGAGAGCTTTCGCCCGCCCGTGTGATGGGGTTGGTTTAAATAGGTGCGGGTTAGCGTCCTGGGATGATCAGAGTTTGACCAATACGAATATTGGAATCTGATAGCCCGTTAGCGGTTTGAATCGCTTCGACGGTGGTGTTGTGCTTTTTAGCTAATTTCCAGAGGCTGTCTCCAGCTACTACGGTGTAAGACGTGCCACTTGCAGCGGGTGCAGCTGATCCGCCGGATGAAAATACAGAAGCTCCAGGATCTGATGGTAATGGTGGCTGTGGAGAGGGTTCTGGATTGACGCCTGGAAGTGGTTGGTAGGGAGCGGATGTGCCTTCTGGTTGGTAGGTTCCTGTTTCTCCGCCGGCTTGTGGGACCCCGTATGGGTTGTTGTCCGCTTTGGCTTTTTGCTGAGCTTTCCAAGCTTTGTATTCGGGGTCGGATGTGCCACAGGAGGAAAGTGCTAGAGTGGTAATAACGGCTAGCCCTGCTGTAATCGTAGTTAGGATGGTTGTATTTTTCATGAGGATATCTGCGTGGCGTTTAATTAGCATTTTCTCGGGTTTTGTAAAATTGTAAAACGGAGTTTTAGTGTGTGTCTTTCAGGAGATTTTGATTTTGGGGGAGTTTGTAAAATGATTCTGCGGTTTTTGTGGTGTGTTTGGCGAGCGATTCGAGAGATTCTCCGCGTGCTGCCGCAATGGCTTCAGCGGTAAACAGAGTGAACGCTGGTTCGTTGCGTTTACCTCGGTGAGGGATGGGGGCGAGGTAGGGGGAGTCGGTTTCTAGCATAAACGATCCGCTGGGGCAACGGGTTGCGGTATCGAGAACTGATCCCGCATTTTTGAATGTGGCGATCCCCGTGAAAGAGATGAGGCCGCCGAGTTCGAGAATGGGTTCGGCTGATTCGTAGGGGAATGGAAAACAGTGGAATACGGCACGGACGCGATCGGCGTATTTGCGATAAATGGCGATGGCGTCTTGGAGCGAGGCGTCGCCGGATTTGTCGCGCGTGTGAATGACTATGTTTTTGTTTAACTTGGCAGCAAGCTCGAAATGTTGCTCTAGGAAATGTTGTTGGCGGGCGTGGTAAGCGTCCTCAGTCCATCCTTTAGGAGCGGGGTGAAAGTAATCGAGTCCAGTCTCACCAATCGCAACGCAACGCGGGTGTGTGGCGAAGGATTCCAAAGCGTCGATGAAATCGTCTGGCGTATCGGTAACATCACACGGGTGAATGCCGATGCAGGCGAAGATTTCTGGATGAAGGCTTGCGATTTCGAGATTGGTCGGGCAGTCGTCTAGGCTAGTAGCTAGCGTGATCATGCGGTCGACGTTGTGCTCCTTTGCGTGAGCGACGACGTGCGGGATGTCTTCGGTCTGAAATTTGTAAGAGCCGAGGTGGCAATGGGAATCTATGATCATAGTGTGGCGGTCAAGTTTCTGAAGGGAGGATAATCAAAAGTGCTCAGGATTGCATCTTAAAAACCGACCTTTGAGCATGGATTGTTTTTTGGAGTGAAAAAATGGGGCTTGATGTGGCATAGCGAATGTGAAAGGTTGCGCACGTAATGAGCATGCATGGGACTTTCTTTCAAATTACAGCAACGCTGGTCGTCGCTGTGCTAGTAAGCAGTTGTGCTTCAGAGAAAAAAGTAACGCAGAGTAGGGTGAGAAAAGATCCGTGGGGGCATGAGGTGCCTTTTACTGTGGGGAAAGATGCTGATGGAAATCCGGTTATGAAGTCGGATAGACGAAGTGAGTTTGAAAATAGAAGCAGTAATATTGCGAGAAACCGTGATTTTAGCGGGCGGGATTACACAAGTAAATCTTATCGAAAAGAGCGCTGGGGAGGCAACAAATCTTTTATCCCTAAAAAATTCCAAGGCGCTACGGATGCGACTAGCCGTTACCAAAAAGAACCTTGGTTTATCCAAAAGCAGGCGCAATCTTTTGCAACTCAAGCTCGAGTGAGTAATAAACAATTTTCGGTGAAGCCATACCGTGCGCAAAATTTATCATACAAGCAAGGCGTGCGCATGCTTCCCATGCCTCCTAGTGTGCAAGAGGTGAATAAAGGTAGCGCGATGGGGCAAATTCCGATTACGAACTGGAAAGATCAAAAAGGCCTGAGTGTGAAAGACACAAACAATATGCTGGGAAGGTAGATTTTTAATCTTCGCTCCAGTTGAGAATGTATTGGCGTTGTTGTTCTGATTCAGGGGATGGCCCGTTGATTGATTTTGGGTTGTGCGACCAGAGTTCTTGTAGGTGTTCTAGAGCTTCTTCTCCTGAGCGACCGTGTCGGACGAGCCAACACCCAACGATGGTTCCGGTGCGACCACGACCGCCCCAGCAGTGGAGGTAGACACATTTCCCCTCAGCGATGGAAGCGTCGATGGCATCGAGTGTGGCGGATGTTGCTTCGTGGGATGTGGGGACGGAAACGTCTGGGATGGGAAATCTCTGATGGGTGGCTTGATTGAGAAAGGGAGCGTATGGAGGTAGGTTTTCTTTTTCTTCTGTCAGATTGATGAAGGTGCGGATGCCAGCATTTTCTAAAAGTTGCATTTTTTGGATGCCGGAGGTTGCGTCAGAAGCGAGAGGGTATTCCGCTGCGAGAAAAAGTTGGGGCGTGACCCAGTAACTGTGTGGGATTGGAGTGGTCATGTGGAAGGGAGTTTTCTGTTTTAGGTGAGTTGTTTCAAGCCGTAAAATAAGCCGTAAAATATGGTGCGTTGTCGGATGGAATTAGCGTATTGACATCTCAAGAAATCTTTTTAGCTTTCGCTCAATCTTATGAATCGCCCCCATCTATCGCAACATGTTGATCGTCAATTCTCTAGTGGACGTCAACAGACTCATTTGTTTCGCCGCTCGCGACCGACGTTTACGGTTGCGTGCTGGGCGCTTGGGTTGGTTGGGTTTGTGGAGTTGATTACGGTGGGGGCTGCATTAGCGGTCAGAGTTCCAGCTCCTAAAGAAGATGTTTTGCCGATTCCTTTGCCTGCGAAGGTTGTCGTCTCAAAGGAAGAAAAGCCGATAGAGCCTCGAACCGTTGAGCAAATTTTGGCAGATGTGGATAAAAAAATGGGAGGTTATTCTTCGCAACCTTCTTTGGCTGAAAAAATCTCTGATTATGGACCTGTGCGGGTTCAGCCATCGCTGGAAGATTCCGCGATCAACCAACCACCCCCTTTGCCAGAACTTCAATCGCACGCTCATGCCAATACTCAAATGTCTACGGTGATTGCAAATCCACGGGTGGAGCGTTTGGTGCAAGAGGCTCGTAAGTTTCACCTAGAAGGGGATGTGATGCGTGCCATGTTAAAGCTGGATGAAGCGGGGCGAATTGATCCGAACGAATGTGCGGTGATTTACCAAAAAGGTCTCTTGTTTGAAGATATGGGGAGCTATACGCGAGCTGCCGATCAGTATCAGCAAATTCAACAAATGGGGCTTGTGAAAGCTGGTCCGTATTATTCTCTGGCCGCAAGTAAGTTGACGAAAGGGATGGATACCGCTTCGGTGAGGCGTGAGACGATTGCGATTGGTCCCATGAAGCTGAATCGCGGGACGGGTAAAAATGCGGGGCGTCACGTGGAAGTGGCTATCACTTTGCTGGCTCGGCCGGATCGGGTAGTGCAACCGCAAGATGTGGAAGTGCAGGTGTTTTTTTATGATAAAGTGAATGGAGGAGAAATCAAAAAAGCCGCGGCAAATGCGCTGATTTCACCCCGTTGGGCTGATTCCAAGGTGGATTGGCAGGATGCTGGGAACGAAGAGACGCTTCGAGTTTCTTACACTATTCCAGAGGAAAACCTCGCAGATGAGTATCTGTTGGGAAGGCGAGAGTTTTATGGCTATGTGGTGGAATTACTTTACAAGGGTGAGGTGGTTGACCAACAGGCCTACCCACGGCGTTTGAATAGTATTCACGGGCATGGAGGAGAGTTGGGTTACCCTGAAGGCTTAGATGAGCCTTGGTTGCCTGGAGATGATGGCGG
>CAZOWD010000008.1:9221-23201 GCA_964583225.1 uncultured Verrucomicrobiales bacterium
CTGGAGATGATGGCGGTTTATTGCCTGATAAAAATGCCGAATTTGATAGTGAACTACCCCTGCCTGATCGTTAAGGCGTTGCTGGGAGGAGAGATGTATCAATTTTAGAAAATCGCATTGCTTGCCAGATAAAATACGCTACATCTTTTTTGTTCACTTTTATTAAGTATGTCCACAGGTTCGGCAAAAGCATTCGCGACAGGCAATCAAATCAAAGATTATTTGATTGGTGAATTGCTTTGTGAGGGGACGCATACGGAGACGTGGCGAGCGACTCAGGTTTCGGTGCAACGCGAGGTGGTGGTGGTTAGTCTAAAGGGAGCATTTGTGCATGATCCAGCGTCGGTTGAGGCGTTTTTATCCGATGTTCGAACGAAGGCATCTGTGGAGCACCCTTTGATCGGAGCGATTTTTGAGGTGGTGCATTCAGATGAGTATTGCTTTTTTTCTCGAGAAAAACTTTCGGGTAAATCGCTGGAAGAGCATCATCAGGATGGCTTGAGAATTTCTCCGTTGATGATGGCGCGGATCATTCGTGGCCTCGCTCATGCTTTTAAATACATCGAATCAAAAGGAGTGGCGACACATCCTCTGACGCCCAATGATTTATTTTTGGATGACCAATTGTATTGTAGAATGGTCAATATGGTGGTGGCGGGGGAGGCTGATCCGAGCGTTTTTACACGAGATAAGCAGCTTTTAGGTAGTTTGCTTCGTGATTTCCTAGAGCCCAATCAACCCGGTTCCACTCGAATGGGTTCGTTGTTGGATTATATGGCGGATACAAATCGGGAGATTCCTTTAACTTGGAATCAGATTTATGATTTGTCCGACGAGGTAGAGCATCAGTTAGCAGAAACCAAAAAGCAGATGTTGCTTCAGAGTTCTACGGTTCCCATGAAGCCTCGCATTTCCGAGGCTATGCTGTTGAAAGTGGCTTTGGCTCTCATCGTGAGCGTGATCGTTGTCGGGTTGACCTATTACATTGCGACTCGAAAAAATGTTTCTCAAGAAAAGCCACCGTTGGAAAAACTTCAACATAGCGCCCCATCGGCAGAAGAAAATTGACCTTAAAAAGGAAGTCCTTTATTCAGTAAAAGTATAAAAATAAAAACACTTATGAACCCAACCATGTTTACTCACTTTTTTTCGAGATGTTCTGCTCAGGCGGTCCATCATTTAACGCGAACGTTGATTGTTTGTTTTAGTTTGCTGGCTTGCGGTCAGGCGTATTCTCAAGTGGCGGTGCGTTTGGAGATGAGTAAGTCTAGTTTTATTTTGAATGAGCCCGTCAATGCTACGGTGTTTATCACCAACCACGCGGGGCGGGAGTTGGTTCTGCGAGGTAGCGGTATGCACCCTTGGCTGAGCTTTTACCTGACATCATCGGGTCGGGTGGTCCCTTTGGCTCGGCACGTTAATTATAAACCCGTTGTGATTCCTGCGGGGCAGACTGTGTCACGGACGGTTTCGGTGAGTTCTTCTTATTCTTTGGGTATGGTGGGGAACTACACCTGTGTCGCTACGGTGAATATGCCTGGACCTACACGGAATGGATTTACCTCCAATCGGGTGCATTTTACGATCAATAAAGGGCGAGTCAACTGGGTGCAACGGGCTGGGATTCCCAGTGCGCCGGGCGAGATCCGCGAATACAAACTGCTTACGTTTTCTGGGAATAGGTATATGGAACTGTATGCTCAAGTGACCTCGGCAAATACGGGAATGAATATCCGAACGATTCCGTTGGGAAAATTGTTGAGTTTCCGGAAGCCGTCCGCAACTCTCGATGGCGATAACAACATGCACGTGCTGTATCAGGTGAAACCGAACTTGTTCACGCATGTTGCGATTTCACCGAAAGGCGAAGTGTTGGCGGTGGATCAGCATAAGCGTGGCGCCATGGGGGACCCTCGGTTGATGACATTTGGAGATGGTGCTGTAAAAGTGGCCGGAAGTATTCCTTATAATGCTGCGGCTGAGAGGGAGCAACGCAAGAAGATTCACAGCGTGACGGATCGTCCAGCAGGAGTATTTAACCGATAAACTGAAAGTTCTATTTTTATGATCAAGAGTATTCATTTACACAAAACTTCAACGGTAGTTGGGATTATTTTGCTGATTGTTTTCAGCTTGAGTTCCTCGCTACAGGCTCGCAATTTTAGCTGGGTGATTATTGATCCTGGTCATGGTGGGCATGATTTGGGCGCAAGTAACGGGAAGGTTTATGAAAAACACCTAGCGCTCGATACCGCGTTACGCTTGCAGTATTATTTGAGATCCAAAGGGATTCGGACGCGGATGACTCGCCAAAGCGATGTGTTTATTTCTCTTCCTGCGCGAGCGAGCATTGGGAACCGTTATCGTAATTCTATTTTTGTGAGTATTCATTTTAACGATGCTTGGAAACGCGACCCTCATGGTCTGGAAGTGCATTATTTTTCGAAAGAAGGCAAAAAATTAGCCTCGCAGGTGCAACGTCGATTGATGACTAAAATCAATACAGTTGACCGCGGAGTGAAGCATTCTCGGTTTTATGTGTTGAGGCATGCCAAGCATCCAGCCATTTTGGTGGAGTGTGGTTTTGTCTCAAACCACAGAGAGCGATCGAGAATGAAAAAAGGCTGGTTCCGTCAATCTATAGCGGAGGCCGTGGGCGAGGGGATTATCAAATACAAACACCAATGGTAGAAGTGGGCGTTTGCCTATGATTTTTCTGCGCGATGTGGGTGAAATAGGATGTTTTCGAGCTTTCGGAGACCGATGGCCCACAGGATTGTGAAAGTTAAAAAGACCAAACATGTCCAAATGGATGTCCACCAATTGGCTTGTTGCTGGGCGTAATCAATAATTGGGTGGCGAAGGTATCCATTACAAAGGAAGAGATACATGGAGAGGTTGCCTAAGTAGAGAAAAGCTCTCGAAACTTGCTGGTTTTGTAGGATTTTTTGGCTCGCGATTCGCATAGCGGGAAGGGCGAAAAGAATGACGCTTACCCCAGTGGTTTTCCAGAAAAGTGAGTTGATGTTTCCTAGGAAAAAAAGAATGCCGGCGACTCCGATGACCGTGAGTGGTAAGGTTGTTCGTTTTTTCTGGGCGAACCAGATGCCTAACGCGCAGGTGTCGAGGTGACCTAGAATGGTGTGGTTGATATTAAGTCCGAACGCGTGATCCAGCGAGGGCGCCAAGAGCCATTCCATGAGAAATGTTCCCGCGATGAGTCCGTAGAGCAGGACGTTGCCAAAACGTTGCGTTCCTTTTAAAAGGAATGGAACTAGGAGGTAAAACTGAAGGATGACGCTGATAAACCACCATGGACCAATGGGGTGGTAAACGTTGTCTGGGATAAAGTTGGATATGCCCAGCATTTGTCGGATCAGATTAAAGCCTTCTGTAGTGAAGACGTGATACCAGCCTAAGCGAATACTTTCGAAGATGAGGTAGCCAAGCGCTGCGACTCCGATAGCTGGGAAAAAGGATTTCCAGCGTTTCTTTTGAAATGCCCACCACGACGGCAGTTCCTGGGGAAGGTATTTCGCCGCTAATCCGTATCCGCTGAGGAAAAAGAACACTTGCACACCATAGTGTCCAAAGTAGGCGGCAAATAAGCGGACGGCATCCCAAGGTGCGTGTTGGAGCCCTTGGATGAATGCTTGACCTCGTTCGGGGCGAAAGGTGAATTCATTTTCGCCAGGTAAGTCGGAAACCCAGTGAAGGTAGTTGTGAAAAATGATCGCTAAAATAGCAAGCGCCCGAAGGATGGTTCCTTCTTGAATGGAGATTGGTTTCCAGTTGTAAGAAGGCATCGAGAGTCGGAGGCTAAGTTTTCAAAAGGGTTGACTACTTGGCTGGTGTGTGTGGCTCAAATGTGGTGCTACGCTCGTGAGCGCTTGCGCTTGCGGCTTGTTCGGCTTTTTTCTGGAGGTGTTCTTGCATACGGAAGCGTTTTTTACCTTTGGCGCGAACGATTCGGCGGGACGTGCCATCTTCGAGAATTTCGTGGGCGTTACAGTTGTCTTTGAATGCTGATTCTAGGATGGATAGGAGACGTTTTCGGCAAGCTTTGTCTTCGATGGGAATCATGAGTTCCACGCGTTTGTCGAGGTTGCGTGTCATCCAGTCGGCCGATGCAATGAAGGTGAGTGGTTGCCCACCGTGGTGAAAGGAAAAGATGCGCGCGTGCTCGAGATAGCGGTCGATGATTGAGACGATTTGGATATTTTTTGCCTCTTTGCGTTTTCCTGGTTTAAGGCAGCAAAGCCCCCGAATGTTGAGTCGGATATTTACGCCGTTTTTGGATGCTTGGTAGAGCGCATCGATGATTTCTTTGTCTTGAAGCGAGTTCACTTTGGCTGTGATCGCGGCGGGTTCCCCTTGTTTGGCTCTGTTGCCTTCCGCTGCAATGAGTTCGAGCAACCGTTGTTTCATATGCGTGGGTGCGGGGACGAGTTTCCGGAAGCGGGTGAGCTTGGAGCGCCCCGTAACGGCGTTGAAAATGAGGGAGGCGTCTGCTCCGTAGGCTGGGCGAGAGGTGAGGTAGGAAACGTCGGTGTAAAGTCGCGCGGTGGATTCGTTGTAGTTGCCAGTTCCGAGGTGGACGTAGCGTTTGAGTTGCCCGTCTTCATTGCGGATGACTAGAGCTATTTTTGCGTGGGTTTTGAGCCCTTTTACGCCGTAAACAATCTGAACGCCAGCGCGCTGCAGTTCGTCGGCTCGCATGAGGTTGCGAGCTTCGTCGAAGCGTGCCTTGAGTTCGATGAGCACCGTGACTTGTTTTCCGTTTTCTGCCGCTTTGATGAGCGCATCGATAACGCGTGAATGTGCGGCTGTGCGGTAGAGCACTTGCTTGATGGAAATGGTGGCGGGGTCGGTGGCCGCTTCTTCCAGAAAACGAAGCACTGGCTCAAAGCTTTCGTAGGGGTGGTTGAGGAGGATGTCACGTTCGGCGAGAACCGAGAAAATGGATTCGCCGGGAGGAATTTCGGGAGATGGCTGTGGTTCCCATGTTTCATCGCGGAGGTGGGTAAATCCAGAGGTGAATGCCACGGACATGAAATCGCTGAGTGCGAGCGGTCCCGGAACGCTGTAAGTTTCATCGGATCCTGCATTCAAGAGCTCGCGCACGGTGGATTTGAGTTGGCTCGGGGCGTTGCTTGGAATTTCTAATCGGACTGTGTTACTGGTGATTCTAGCCGCGAGAACTTCTTCCATTTCACCAGCTAAATCGATAGCGTCTTCCTCTTGAACCGCGATGTCACCATTGCGTGTGATGCGGAAAGGCATGGTGGAAATGAGCTTTTCCTCGGGGAAAAGTTCACCCGCAAAGAGGCTGATGATTTCTTCAACAAAAATTAAATGTTCCTCTGCGCTTTGATTGGATGTGTTGGACGATTGGATATGAAAAAATCGAGGCAACCCAGCAGGCACAGGGATGAAGACGGTGCGAGTTGATTGGTCTTCGTTGTCTTCTAGCTCGCAGGCCAAAATAATGGTTAGAGCGGGGAGGAGTGGCGCTGGTTCGTCGGGACTGTAGGCGAGTAGAGTGAGAAGAGGAAAAATCGATTCTTCAAACCGATGCGCTAAGGTTTTCCGTTGAGCGGGAGTGATGACTGAGGTGTCTGTGATGAGCAGTTTTTCAGCAGCCAATGCTGGTAATAGCTCATCGTTGAGTAAGGCGTATTGATCCTTGCTCATTATTTTGGCTCGCTCACGGATCGCTTTGAGTTGCTGGTTTGGAGTCAGTCCTGAAATGTCTTTTTTGCGGGATCCAGAGGAACGCATGAGGTGAAGACCGCCAACGCGCACTTGGAAGAATTCGTCCAAGTTTGATGCGGTGATGGCTAAAAATTTAACGCGCTCGAGTAGTGGTAGGTCGGTGCGTAATGCTTCGTCGAGCACGCGTTGATTAAATTCGAGCCAAGAAAGTTCGCGGTTGATGTAGGACATGGGAATGAGAAAAGTTGAGTTTGAAAAATCGAAGGTTGTTTAGCGGATTTCGTGAAGGGAGACAGAAAGCCCGTAGATGTCTTGGAAGAGGTCAGACTTTGAGCGCATGGCGAGTCGTTCGGATGAGGCATCTGTAATGCCGTGGAGGTCGAGATGCATTTTTTGTTTTTCAATGCGCACCGTGATTTCTCCAATTCTAGAGGTGTGGCTTCGGTCGAGCGCATCCGCTATGCGGAGAATTGCGGCGAGCTTGGAGACCCGCATGCGATCTTTGGATTGGAGGTCGTGGTAATCTGGATGGCTGGGGCGAGGACAGGATTTTCTGTGGTAACGAGCAATGAGGGCTATGAGTAAGATGTCTTTTTGGGATAAACCAAAAATTTCACTGTTTTTAATGATGTAATGTGAGTGTTTTTGGTGGGCACGCGTGCCTATAAAGTTGCCGCATTCGTGAATGATGGCGGCGCATTTGAGTAAAAGCGCATCGTGGTTGGTGAGTTTGTGCAGTTGGGTGGTTTGATCGTAGATCGTTTGGCAAATGCGGGTGACTTGCGCCGAGTGAGCCTTGTGCACGCGATATTTGCGAGCGAGGCTTTCCGTGGATCGGAGCACTTCTTTTTTGAATCCTTCCGTCAGGGTGAAGCGCTCAGGTAAGTCGAGCAGAAGTCCGCGTTCGTAATCGCTGCCAGGAATGCGGAGGGTTTCAACGTGGAGAGTTTCCGCTATGGCAAGGTTGATTTCCATTGCGGGAACGATGGATTGAGCGGTGTTGTAGTCGAGTTGGTATTTTTTTACTCGTGTCTCTTCGTTCATTTTTCTGATCTCAGAAGAGAGTTCCGCCAGTGCGCTGTAACTACTTTTTGTTTTCCCTGGTTTGGCTAATTCGTGGGCGAGAAGTTGAATTTCATACCCGATAAGGATGATTTCTTCAATCCCAGCATTAGCATAGTCGTGGTGGATTAGGCTGATTTGGCTCTGGATGTGTTCTCTGATTATTTTTGCGGGGCTGATCCCAGAATCGGCTTGTTCTTCGAGAGTGGTTCCTGTGCGGTAAACGCCTAGTCGGTAGTTGCTGTAGTTTGAAATACGTCCGTTTTTAAAGAGAAGTGCGCGGGTGTTGCCTGGTCCTACGTGAACGACGAGAGCCGTGCGTTTTTTCATCGATGGCGTATCGCGGAGTCGCCGTCTGGTTTTGAGGTAAATGAGGCGAGTCATTTCCCCTTCATCGATGGTTTCTACGTTGAGGCCACATCCGATTTGAATTCGGTTGAGGAATGTTTCGCTGTTGGATGCCTCGGAGAGAATGTTGGTGACAACCGTGCGGAGTGGCGTGTCGTCGGTAGCGCCGAGTTCGCGTAAGGTTTCGCGGTATCCATTGAGAATTTGAACACAACGCTCAATGGTCGAACGGCGCACTTGACCAGATTGAAAAATGTCGTGTCCCAGCGGGATGGACTGCTCCAAGAAATCGCCAGGTCCGTTTTCACCTTCGGGGTTTGATTCGGTGTTTTTTTCAATAATCAGGAGGGAGATCGAGCAGGCTCCAATGTGAATGGATGCTTGTAGTGAGGGTGGGGTAGGCTGCTGCATGATGATGAAATAAAAAAACTTAAAAGCGAATGACGTAGGAAGGGGCGCTAAAGAAGCTTGCAGAACCATCTTGCCCAATTTTACAGGGAATGTCTTGCGAAAAATACGAACAATTTAGGTGAAATTTTATAAGATTGCGCTTGATTTTTGTGTTGGAAAATGCTTTCCACTGCGTCCCGCAATGTGTCTGTGTCAGATGCATTTAGGTTTTCCATCATTAAAAAAGGTGCCGTTATGGATCTTTCGGATATCGTTCCGTTCAGATTCCACCAAACGCGCTCTTAAGTTTTCAGTCAATTCTATGAACAGCAATCTACTCACTAAAGCCGCAGAGGTTATTGAAGATCCTCAAATTCTCGTTAACGTTGTCTCTCGTCGCGTTGCTCAGCTCAACCAAGGGCGTGCACCTTTGATTGATACCGTGCCTAGTATGGGAGCTGCTGATATCGCTCTGACAGAAATCATTGAGGGCAAAGTTGTGATTGCTGAGCCTGATTCTGATGAGGACAGCGATTCTCTTTAAGTGTTGAAAATCATCACTGATTTGCTTCCCTTTTTTGAGTCAGAAGAGGGAGTGAATGTATTTATTTTTGAATGAAAAAAGGTAAGGCGGATATTGCAACTAACCGAAAGGCGCTCCGTGATTATCATATTTCGGAGACCTTCGAATGTGGCATTGAGCTGAAGGGGACTGAGGTGAAGTCTATCCGCGACGGCAAGGTGAATATTGCCGATGCTTATGCTCGGATAGAAAATGGGCAGGCATTTTTGTATGGCTGCCACATCCAACCGTGGCAAACGGCGGGAAAATGGTTTCAGCACGGAGTGACTCGCCCAAGGCGCTTGCTTCTGCATAAAAAGGAAATTTTAAAACTCGCATTGGCTGCCGAGCAAAAGGGGTGCACATTGCCGTGTTTGAAAATGTATTTTAAAAGCGGGCGCGTGAAGGTTCAGATTGGTATCGGTAAAGGAAAAACACATGCCGACCAACGTCACGCATTGAAAAAACGCACGGAGATGCGTGAGGCTCAGCGGGAAATGGCGCGGTTTAATCAGCGTTAGGTCATGTTTGATATTGGGGAGTTTCATCGAATCGCTCCAAAATGGGCGCGACAACTCCACTATCATGAGGAGTTGGTATCGACCAATGACGAGGCGCGTCGATTAGCTGAGCAGGGTGCAGCGCACGGCACGGTTGTTTTGGCAGATTTTCAGACTGCGGGGCGTGGCCGTCGCGGAACGGTATGGTCGTCTGATCCTGGGGACGGGTTATTGTTTTCTGTGGTTTTGCGTCCCGATTATCCTCGGCGCTTTTGGTATCGCTTGGCTTTGGCGAGCGGGTTAGGAGTCGTCAATGCACTACGAGATGAATGGGATATTCCAGCTGAGATCAAGTGGCCTAATGATATTTATATCCAAGGAAAAAAATGCGCAGGAATCCTCGTGGAGTCTCAAGATGGTTTTGTGATTGTGGGTGTTGGTCTGAATGTGTTTTCTGCTCCTGAAGCGTTGGAGTCCACTTCGCTCAATGCGCATTTAGGAGTAGGAGTTACTCAGGTTCCGCTTTCTCGTGAGCAGGTGTTAGCTGTGCTGTTGGATGGGATTTTAAAAGAATCCAAACATTGTGGAGATGGATTTGAGCAACAGATGGAGCGGATGCGTCAGCGTTGCTGGCTCACTGGAAAATCGGTAACTTTTCGCTCTGCCAAAAAGCAATTGAGCGGGCGAGTTGTCGGTTTAGGTGACGGGGGAGATCTGTTAGTTGAGATCGATGGGGAGGTTCAACCGTTTCAGCAAGCTGAGTTGATTCGGGTGCTTTAGCATCAGCGCTGGTTCGTTCAGAGCTTGGCGGTTGGTTACATTTTTAACCAAGCGAGGTATTCTTTGTTTCCGTCGGTGCCTTTGATCGGAGATTCAATACATTCAATCCATGTGTGCCCGAGCGCTTCCGTCACAAAATCGTGGATTTTATCCACAGCGCGTTGGTGGAGTGCGGGGTCTCGAACGATTCCTCCTTTGCTGATGTCTTCACGGTTGAGTTCAAATTGGGGTTTGATGAGGCAGACGATTTGCCCGTCTTCTTTCAGGGTGGCAAACATGGGGGGGAGAATGCGAGTGAGAGAAATGAACGAGACGTCAGTAACGGCAAGATCAATCGGTTCTCCGATATCCTCTGGCGTCATGTGTCGGGCGTTAAATTTTTCTTTAACGATGACTCTGGGGTCGTTGCGCAGTTTCCAAACCAGTTGATTGGTGCCGACATCTACTGCGTGCACACGCACTGCGCCGCGCTGGAGCAGGCAGTCGGTAAAACCACCAGTTGATGCGCCAACGTCCAAGCAAGTCATCCCTGTGGGGTCGATGGCAAACGCGTCTAAAGCGCCTTCCATTTTTAGCCCGCCCCGACCTACGAACTTAGGGCGTTCTTTGACGCTGAGTGGCGCGTCGTTGGGTAATTTTGTGCTAGGCTTGGCTACGAGCGTGGTTCCCGTCATCACCTCGCCAGCTAAAATGAGACGTTTAGCTTGTTCGCGTGAGTCGCAGAGGTTGCGGGAAACTAGCAGTGCGTCAGCTCGTTCTTTGGTTGCCATGGTGGTGGATGGTAGCTGGAAAGGTTCAAAGTTGAAAGAGCATTCAGGGGAATCTTCTTTCGTGGTTTAAGTTTTTTGTAAATGCGTTACCTTGGGATCGTGGTTTGTAGAACTTTGGTTTTCCCTTGGACTGTGAGAGGGGCAGCGTTGCGAGGTTGGAGTAAAAAGGAACCTGGTCCGTGGATCCGACCGTCTGAAGATTTTAGGTTTCCTGAAATGACGGTGACGATAGAAAACCGTTCGCTGTCGGGGTTGCCTAGGCTTGTGCCATCGCTGAGTTCAAGTTGATCGACTTGAAAATGTGGGCAGGTGGCGAGCGTTTTTTCGTTGTGGTTTTTGATGGTTGGCTCGTCCATCGAGGGCTCGATGTCGCTGAAGTCGATACAGCGCATAGATTTGTCGATGTGGAGTTCGCGCGGTGTGCCGTCGAGACCTACGCGGTTCCAATCGAATACTCGGTAGGTCGTGTCAGAGTTTTGCTGGATTTCATAAATGAGAAACCCCGAACCAATGGCGTGGAGACGTCCCGATGGAATAAAAATTGAGTCGCCAGTTTTGGCGTCGATGGCGTGAACCACTTGATCCACGGTTCCCTGAGTGATCGCTTTTTGAAAATCTTCTTTCGTGACGCCATTTTTGAGGCCGACGTAGAGTTTTGCATCGGGATCGGCTTCCGCAATATACCACATTTCCGTTTTAGGCTCACCTCCGAGGTCGGGAGCGATTTCTGCTGGTGGGTGGACTTGGATGGAAAGTTTGTCGCGCGCGTCTAGGATTTTGATGAGGAGTGGAAAATGAGGGATGTTTTCGAATCCCGTTCCAAAAATTTCTTCGCGCTGGTTGCTCCAGAGTTCGGACAGTGTTTTTCCTTGGTGTTTGCCAAAATCGACGACCGATTGTCCATCGGGGCGGTCTGAGATTTCCCAAGATTCACCGTAGGGAGTGTTGGGATGGGGGAGTTGGCGGTTGTAAACGGATTCAAGTTTGCGTCCTCCCCAAACGCGCTCCATGTAGAGTGGGGTGAAGGTGATGGCGTCCATGAAGGGGATTTTGGCTGGATTGCCGAAAATTTCCATAATTTCTTAATAAAAAAAATCGCAACTCGGCATGGATCATCTTAAAACGTGGGCATGAGCAACACGGCGTGGATTAAAGCAGAGAATGTGCATCAGGGGTATTCTCTGGGAAAAAAGCGAATTGAGGTGCTTCACGGAATTGATTTGGAAATTTATAAGGGCGAGAAGATTTTTTTGTGTGGTCCGAGTGGGGCTGGAAAAACGACGCTGATGTATATATTGGCGGGGTTGGAGCGTCCAGATCAGGGGACGGTGTGGGTGGATGGGTTAGACCTTTATTCGCTGAATCGGCGGAAACAGGCGCAAATTCGCAATCAGCGAATGGCTTATGTGTTTCAGAATTACTACTTGATGCCAGAGTTGACTGCGTTGGAAAACGTGATGGTTCCTGCGATGATTGGCGGGCGCGATTTGTTGGAAAAAGCAAAAGAGTCGCTTGAGCGCGTAGGTTTGGGTGGGAGAATTGACCACTTGCCCGCGGAGTTGAGTGGAGGGGAGCAACAACGGGTTGCGATTGCGCGGGCGTTGGTGAATTCGCCTGAAATAATTTTTGCTGATGAGCCAACTGGGAACCTTGATTCGCGTAATGGCGCGCAGGTGATGGATATTTTACTGGAGCTCACAGCGGAGGAGAATACAACGTTGGTTGTTGTGACGCATGATGAATCATTAGCTCGTGATAGCGACCGGACTTTGATAGTGAAAGATGGCGTCGTTCACTAAAAAGTGTGTTCAAATGGGTGAAATCATGATTTAACCCGTCACGCCTTTTGAAAATTGCTCTTTGGAGCGTTTTTTTGACCTATTTCTAAAAATTGATAACCAAGAATTGATATATTATGAGTGAATCACAAAAAATCTGGCTAGATGGCCAACTTCTCGACGAAAACGAAGCTAAGATTTCTGTTTTTGATCACGGTTTGTTGTATGGGGACGGTATTTTTGAGGGAATCCGTTTTTATAATGGTCGCGTTTTTCGTTTGGAGGAGCACATCGATCGTCTCTTTCTTTCTGCCCGCGCAATCTTGTTAAAGATGCCATGGACGCAAGAGGAAGTTTGCGACATTGTTCGCGAAACGATTCGCGCTAATGGTTTAACGGATGGATATGTGCGTTTGGTTGTGACTCGTGGAGCGGGAGGTTTGGGCTTGAACCCATACCTTTGTGAAAAGCCATCGATGTTCTGTATCGCGGCTTCGATTCAGCTTTACCCCGAAGAGTATTATGAAAAAGGATTGGACCTTATCACTTGCGCCACACGTCGCCCATCTCATGCTACGCTGAGCCCACAGGTGAAGTCGTTGAATTACTTGAACAACGTGATGGCCAAGATCGAGTGCGTTAAGGCAGGTGTGGTTGAGGGATTGATGCTTAACGAAGCAGGAACCGTAGCCGAGTGTTCAGGGGATACCATATTTATTGTAAAAAATGGTGTCGTGATTACTCCTAAAATTACGGATGGGGCTCTGGATGGGATCACGCGTTCTGTGATTTTTGACCTCTGTGAAGATTTGGGTATTGATATCATTGAAGATACATTGACCCGATACGATATTTACACGGCCGATGAGTGTTTCCTTACGGGAACCGCTGCCGAAGTGATTCCTGTGGTCAGCTTGGATGATCGTCCGATTGGAAATGGCAAGCCCGGAGAAATCTTTACTGAGTTGCTGACTGCTTTCCGCGAGGAGGCTGCAACGACAGGGACAGAGATTGGCGAAGCGTAGGCTTTGGCTCAATTTCTGAAAATTCGTCACATTTGATGTGTGATTGATGAAATATTACGTCCCGATCTTACGTTTTAATTTTATTATTATGAAGATCGGGATGACATTTTTAGCTGCGTTGACATTGGCCTCTGTGGGAGGATTGAGCGTGGCGGGTGAGCCATTGTTTAATGGAAAAGACCTCAGTGGTTGGACGACTGATGTGTTGAAGGCTGATGGAAACCCAGATATTCAGCCCAGCTTTATTGTGCGCGATGGCAAATTGGTGAGCTTGGGGAGACCTACGGGGTATTTGATTTCTAAAAAATCTTACAAAAATTATAAGCTTACGATAGAGTATCGTTTTTCTCGAAACGCTGGTGATTGTGGTGTTCTGGTGCACGTTTCCAAACTGCGGTATTTGTATAGATCTGTGCCCAAATCGATCGAGGTTCAGATGCTTTCTGGTCACGCGGGAGATTTTTGGTGTGTTGGCGAAAATATTGAGGTTCCCGATATGGAAAAACGTCGTCCTCGGAATGAAGGGCAGGCTTTTGGCGGGGGAGCAAAAGACGCACGCCACATTTTCAATCTCACGGATGATTCTGAAAAAAAACTGGGGGAGTGGAATACGATGGTGATCGAGTGTCGAGGCTCCTCCATTAAAGTTTGGGTGAACGGGGAACTTGTAAATCACGGGACAAACGCGACCGTAAGCCAAGGAAAAATAGCTATCCAAGCGGAAGGGACAGAAGTCGAGTTTAGAAAGTTGGAAATGGAACCATTAACAGAACCTTTAGCGACTTCGGAGCAATCCACTTCTGAGCAGAAAAAATAAGTGGTTTTCTGAGGTCTTTCTCTCGTCACTGAGGAGCATATTTCTAATATGCGGAGCGGGCTAATAAAAAAAACACCCCGCACGGACGGTGTCCGGCAGGGTGTTGGAGAGAGGTTGTTTTTAGCGCGTTGGTTAGGCGCTGTATTTGGCTACGAGAGCTTCCATTTCTTCGAGTTGAGACTCGATAGATTCAACGAGGGCAATTTGGGTGCGTGTGCGATCCAAGTTGTGAC
>CAZOWD010000009.1:0-22234 GCA_964583225.1 uncultured Verrucomicrobiales bacterium
TTGGTATTTTTTACTTCCCCGCTTGCAGGGCGGTGGGATCGCGCGTATAGATTTCTGCGATGAAAAAATATGCAGTTTCACTGATAGCGATGATCGCCACATGTTTTGTGGCTTGTGCCGATAATACCAAAAAAGAGGTATCTCCTGTGAAAGATATCAAGATTGTGATGTCTACGAGTAAGGGGGATATTTCCGCGACGCTTTTTGCCTCAAAGGTTCCTCGAACTGTGGCAAACTTTCTTAATTTGGCAAAACGTGGGTATTACAATGGCTTAACTTTCCACCGCGTGATCCCAGACTTTATGATTCAAGGGGGAGATCCTCGTGGAACGGGAACTGGCGGGCCTGGATATCGTTTTGCGGATGAGTTTGATGCTTCTTTGAAGCACGATGGCCCCGGTGTCTTTTCTATGGCTAACGCGGGACCAAATACCAATGGATCTCAGTTTTTTATTACGCACAAAGCAACACCATGGCTCAACGGAAAACATTCCGTGTTTGGTAAAGTTACCAAAGGAATGGATGTGGTAAACAAAATCCGCAAGGGAGATACCATCAAAAGTATTAAGGTGCTCGATTCTACCGACGCTTTGTTTGCTGCTCAAAAGGCCAACATTCAAAAGTGGAATGCGGTTCTTGGAGCCAAGAAATAAAATCTCAACGATTGAATTTTTAAGGAAAAATCTACCTTCTGTGATGGAGGGTAGATTTTTTTTCATTTTTTTTGAAAGATTAGACAAATTCCTGCGGGGTGTCCGCTTGTCTTTGTGCAAGGGGGTTGTGCCCGTTGTTTTTTTCATAATGTTGTTAATCCCGAACGTTCCCCCTGAGCGTTCGGGATTGGTTTTTTCACGCTTGCGAATAGGTCTTCTCCTTGTTTGAATGGGGCTTCGCCTTACCAGTTTATTGGTTCTTTTTATCCTATTTGCTTTAATCCATGGCTATTGCCCAAAATACCATTGCGCTCGTATTTGATTACGATCAAACGCTGAGCCCGTCCTATATGCAGGATGATGTGCTTTTTCCAGAGTTTGGGATTAACTCGAAGTCGTTTTGGAAAAAATGTAACGCAATGGTGACGGATCAGGATTGGGATGGCGAGTTGGCTTACATGCAGTGCTTGTTAGATTATCTTGAAATGGATCAGGTGAGCAACGAGCGCCTTCAAGAGCTTGGAGCCAATATGCAGTTTTTCCCCGGTGTGGAATCGGTTTTTGATGAGCTTCGGCAAACTTGCCTCACCGAGGCGCATTTAGCGCAGGATATTAGAATCGAATACTACATTGTGTCTTCTGGGCTAAAAGCGTTGTTAGACGGGTGTCGCATCCGCGATCGGTTTAAAGCAGTTTACGGGTGTGAGTTTGGCGAAGACAGCCAAGGGCATATTCGTTTTGCGAAGCGGACTATTTCTCATACAACAAAAACGCAGTATCTTTTCCGGATCAATAAAGGGTTGCTCGATCTTTCGGAGGACGTGAACGATCATATCGATCCCGCTCTGCGGCCTATTCCTTTTGAAAATATGATCTATGTGGGCGATGGACCTACGGATGTGCCATGTTTTACGGTGATGCGAAAAAATGGAGGTCGTGCCATTGCGGTGTATAATCCAAACGATGCCTCACGGCGCAGTTTTCAAAAGTGTTACCAACTCTGCGCGAAGGCGAATCGGGTGAAACATATTGCGCCGGCAGATTATCGAGAGGGAAGTCATTTACGCTTGCTTATGGAGCAAATGGTGGGGGAGGTCGCCGACCGTATTTTGCGGAATCGCACTGAGGAGATCCGAGGGGGCACAGTTTCAGCCCCACATTTTTAATGGTCGAATGGAGACCTAGAAACCAACTTTTTTTACTGAATCATTATCTACATGCAACATATTCACTTTATTGGTATTTGTGGAACCGCTATGGGTTCCGTCGCAGCGGCTATGCACGCTAAGGGGTTTACGGTTACGGGGTCAGACGAAAACGTTTACCCGCCCATGTCCACTTTTCTCGAAGAGCAAGGGGTGAAAATTTTCCCAGGCTTTAAAGCGGAAAATATCCCTGATGAGGCCGAGGTGATTGTGATTGGAAATGCGATTAGCCGTGGGAATGAAGAAGCTGAGGCGGCGCTTGAACGGAAGCTTCTCTACGTGTCGCTCCCAGAAGTGCTCAAGGAGCATTTTCTCCGTGGGCATCGGAATTTGGTGGTGAGTGGAACACATGGAAAAACGACAACCAGCTCGATGCTCGCGTGGATATTAAAATCGTCTGGCGAGGACACCAGCCACATGATCGGTGGGATTCCACGCAACTTAGGAAAGGGCGCTGCGTTTACCGATTCTGAGTTTGTTGTGTTAGAAGGCGACGAATACGATACGGCATTTTTTGATAAACGCTCTAAGTTTTTGCACTACTTGCCTGAGGTGGTGGTGGTGAACAACATTGAGTTTGATCATGCGGATATTTATAACTCGCTCGATGAAATTAAACTGACTTTTAAACGGCTCCTCAACATCGTGCCACGCAATGGTATTGCTTTTGTGAATGGAGATTGTGCCAATAGCATGGAAGTTGCAGAAGGTGCTCCAGCGCCAGTTACAACTGTCGGGATGGGGGCGCAATGTGACCTTCAAATCACGGATGTGGACTATAGGGCAGATGGCACAACCTTTACGCTCGAAGGGGAAACTTACACCTTGCCGATGGCGGGTGAGTTTAACGTGCGCAACGCGGCGATGGCGATTTGTGCGGCTCGGTTTTCTGGATTTTCTCCCGATCAAATTCGTGAGGGATTGCTTTCGTTTGAAGGAATTGCACGTCGCCAGGAAGTCCGTGGCGTTGCGGGAGGGGTTCGTGTGATCGATGATTTTGCGCATCACCCCACAGCGATAGGTTTGGCGATTGATAGTTTGCGTCAGCAGTATCCGGGCTCGAGGTTGTGGGTTGTTTTTGAGCCTCGTTCAAACACGACGCGCCGGAATGTTTTCCAAAATGAATTGGCTGAGGCTTTGGCGAAAGCTGACCTCGCCGTGATGCCGTCCGTTCCCAATGCTGAAAAAGTGGCGTTGGAAGATCGGTTGGATCCCGTAAAACTCATTGCCGATATCAAAGCGCAAGGAACGCCGAGTTGGTATTGTGAGAGCGTTGAGGAGATTGTGGATCTCATCGCAAAGGAAAGTCAAGAAGGGGACACTGTTGCGGTTCTTAGCAACGGAGGGTTTGGTGGGATTCACCAAAAACTGCTCGATGCTCTGGAAGGGTAAGGTTGATTGTGTTCTTCATGATTAAGGAACCAATAACCGAGGACATCATTCTCGAAAAAGACGAGGGCGCGATCCATCTCGAGTTTCAAAAAGAGCAGGCTGTTTTGAGCTCTGCTGTGCTTCATGGTGGATTTACGACAGCGCGCCATATCGTAAACAAGCGCGTCTTTTCAAAAGAATGTCATTGTGAATCCCCCGAAGAAACTTTGATGGATTTTGCCTGCAAGCGCGGGTGGCATGGCACCTGCGTCGGAATGATGACGGCGGCTTCTATGGATTCTTTTCGCATGAAAAAAGAGTCCGTGGACGGAGTGGACGTGTTGGTTCTACTAACGGCGGGTTTGTCCAATGCCAGACGCTCAGGCGATCGGGCTGAATGCCGAGAGATTTTGCCGAGTTATCCCGCTTGCGGAACCATCAACATCATCGCCATCACGAGCGTTGCGCTCACGCAAGCCGCCATGGTTGAAGCCAGCATGATCGTAACCGAAGCCAAGGCTGCAGCACTCCAAGATGCTGGGGTGTTGAGTCCCGTTTCAGGAAAAATCGCCACGGGCACAGGAACGGATTCCGTGGCGATCGTTTCGAGCATCCGCGACGCCCAAGTGCGCTACTGCGGAAAACATGTGTTGCTGGGTGAGGTGCTGGGGCGCCTGACCTACGAGGCATTGACCGATTCAATAACCTCGTAAATCGTGAAAACGTCAGCGGAGAACTCAGCCATTCGGGCGTAGTTTTTCCAGATCCTCTCCAGTTGAAAATTACAACTGTTCCTCTGTGTAGGGATTGGGGGAAATCTTGCGCACGACGGGAGCTGATGGGGAGGCAAGAGCTTGGTCGGCCAGTGATTTGCAGTGTTTTTCGGAAAATGAGCGAACTAGAGCCTTAGTGGCTGGGATTAAAGGAATGGAGACGCTGAGCTCATCGACGCCTAGGCCGAGAAGGATTGGCACGGCCTGAGGGTCGCCTGCAAGTCCGCCACAAACGCCTACCCATTTGCCGTGTTTGTGAGCCGCTGTTGTGGTGAGTTTTATCAGCGTGAGCAACGCGGGGTGGAGAACATCCACTTTGGTGGCGAGCTTGGGATGCCCGCGATCGATCGCCATGGTGTATTGGGATAGATCATTGGTGCCGATGGAGAAGAAATCAACTTCGGGAGCAAACTGCTCGGCCAAAAGTGCTGCCGATGGAACTTCGATCATCATGCCCGTGGGGACGGGGTCCACGCCGAGGTCGGCTCGTTCTTTTTCGAGCATGTCCTTGGCAATTTTCCATTCGTCCATGAATCCAATCATGGGGAACATGATGTGGAGGTTCCCGTGAACTGAGGCACGCAACAGAGCGCGAAGTTGGGTTCTGAAGATTTCGGGTTTGTCGAGTGAAACACGAATCCCGCGTTCGCCGAGGAATGGGTTTTCTTCTTTGGGAAGCGGAAGGTAAGAGAGTGGCTTGTCACCACCCACGTCGAGCGTGCGGATAACCACTTTGTTTTCTGGTCCAACGGCTTCAATAACCCGTTTGTAAGCTTCGTATTGTTGATCTTCGGTGGGAGCTGCTGTTCGCTCTTGGAAAAGAAACTCGGAACGGAGAAGTCCAACGCCCTCGCCTCCAAGGTCTAAAATGCTGAGTGCTTCATCGGGATTTCCAACGTTTCCAACAACTTCGACGGTGAGTTTTTTGTCGCTGGTGGTTGCTGGTAGATGCGCATCTGCGCGTTCTCTGGCGTTGCGCTCTTTAACAATTTTTTGAATTTTTTCTATCTTGCGGATAGTTTCGGGGTCGGGATCGAGTGTGATGGACCCTTCGGTGCCGTTTAAAATGACGGGAGTGCCATTGGGGACATCTAATGCGCGGGCGTCGATTCCGGTTACGGCAGGGATACCGAGAGCCCGAGCGAGAATGGCGACGTGGGATGTGGGGCCACCAAGTTTGGTGCAAAATCCGCGAACGATTTTGGGATCGAGGTTTGCTGTGATCGTTGGTGTTAAATCTTCGGCAATGATGATGGATCCTTCAGGGAAAGAGAGAGGTTCGTTGGAAATGCCAAGTAAAATGCACAGCACTCTTTTGCCTACATCAAGGAGGTCGTTGGCTCGGGCGGCTAGAACTTCATTGAGTTGGGAAAGCTCTTTGGCTTGGTTTTCGTAGGCTGATTTCCAAGCAAACTCGGCAGATTTTCCAGATTCAAGGATAGGTGTGACGTCCTCCCAGAGGGTTGGGTCGCCTAAAAGTTCTTGGTGTGCGCTGAAAATTTCAGCTTTGGCATCTTCGCCCGACTGAATGAGTTTGTCACGGAGTTCAGACAGGTCGTTTTTGGCGGTTTCGATGGCTTGGGTGAGTCGGTTGAGCTCTTTTTCGTAACCTTCGCCCGTTTCTGGGATGTTAAGTTCTTCTTCTTTAAGCTGGAAGATTGTTCCGGTAACGATGCCAGACGAAGCTCTCACGCCTGTGAGGTAATTGGTTTTTTCTAAAGTTGCAGGCTCCTCAGGTTGGGACGGTTTGGATTGGGCGATAGGTGTGTCGGTGACGGGGATGCACCCTTCGTCGCCCAAGCCAGCAGCAAGCTCTGGCTCGATGGTTTTAATCGCTTCTTCGGCATCATTTCCTGTCGCCACCAACGTGATTCGATCACCGTGGGCGGTGTTGAGTTTCATGATGGAGGTGATGCTTTTTGCGTTGGCTTTTTTGTCGCCGAGAACAAGTTCGATGCGCGATTCAAAGTCTTTTGCGAGTTTGGATAAAACGGCTGCGGGGCGAGCGTGGAGACCAGTCGCGTTGATGAGAGGGATGGGGGCAGAGCTGACTTGGTTGCCGCCGGCTTCAGCATCGCTTGCAGAACCAGACGCTGTGGGGGCGAGCTCAATACTTGCTACGGGATCGCCCGCTTGCACGACGCCTGACTCGGATGGCTTGATGGAGAGAACCAGTTCCATGGTGGAAACGATGATTTGAGTCAGCAAGCTAGGCGCTTTGCTGGCGACAATTTTCATATCAAAATGAATGAGTTCGTCGCCTGCTTTAACCGTGTCGCCGATTTTCACTTTGGGAGTGAACCCTTCGCCTTTGAGCTGGACGGTCTCGAGACCGATGTGGAGGAGAATTTCTACATCGTTGACTGTTTTGATTGTGACGGCGTGACCACTAGAGTGGATGTGAGCAATTTCGCCATCGCAAGGCGCCCGCAGAACTCCCTCGAGAGGGTCAATGGAAACTCCGTCACCTACCATTTTTTCGGCAAATACGGGATCGGGAACTTTTTCGATGGGGATGAGCACCCCGTGCATTGGGGCTACTAGCTGTAAAGCGGAGTGGTTCGTGTGACTCATGGGATTGAGAGGTGAAAGTTGAAGGGTGAAAAGTGGGGAGATTAAACGAGTTTCTTAAATTCTTCGGCAACAAACTCAACTTCGGTTCCGATGATGACTTGCACGGATTTTTTGTTGGGTAGAATGAGCCCAGAGGTGATTCTCTTGATGGCTTTCTGATTGATGATGGAGCTGTCTTTTACTCCGAGACGAAGTCGAGTAATGCAGTTGTCCACCTCCGTGATGTTTTCTTTGCCTCCGAGAAGTGGGAGCAGAGCGGCAGCGAGCTCGGCATGCGTTTCTGGCTTGGCGATCGGTGCGGAATCGGGGGATGAATCCTCCGTTGAGGTTTCGGCTCCTTCGCGTTGCTTGATTGGGTTTCCGGTGAGGTGGTTGAGCACGTCAGCGATGAAGTCAGCCTCCGTTCCTACGATGACCTGAGCGGTGGTGTCATCGAGCACAAGCACGCCAGGGACATGTTTTTTGAGTTCCTCTTCTTTGATGAGCGAGGTGTCTTTGAGTTGAAGGCGCAATCGAGTGATGCAGTTGTCGATGTCGGTGATGTTTTTCTTTCCTCCAATGAGGTCTAAAATAGCACTCGCTTTATCGAGCTGATCTTTGGAGAAAGAAGGCGTTGATTCATCATCCTCGTCATCGTCCTCTCGGCCTGGGGTGAGTAAGTTGAACTTGAGGATGGAGAATTTGAAACTGAAATAATAGAGGAAGAAGAAAAAGATCCCTTGAGGTATGAGCATATACCATTGGGTTGCCATCGGGTTTTTGGAGGAGAGGACAAAGTCCACAAATCCGGCGCTGAATCCAAAGCCGCTCATCCAGTGCATGTGTGCGGCGATGTAAAGGGAAAGTCCCGTGAAGATGGCGTGGAGCAGGTAAAGCTGAGGCGCGAGAAACATGAAGGAGAACTCGAGCGGTTCTGTGATTCCCGTGAAAAATGAAGCAAGTCCAGCAGCCAACATGATGGAGCCCACTTTGGCTTTATTTTCTGGTTTGGCTGTGTGGTAAAAGGCAAGAGCTCCTCCGAGAAGTCCACCCATCATGATGGGGAAAAATCCAGCTTGATACATGCCTGTGACCCCAGGAGTTCCCGTGCGACCTAGGAAGTTTGGAATGTCATTGATTCCGATAACGTCAAACCAAAATACGGGGTAGAGTGCGTGGTGAAGACCAACAGGGATGAGGAGTCGGTTTGCAAAACCAAAGATACCAGCTCCGAGCGGTCCCATTTTTTGAACGATGATACCGAAATGCTCCAGCCCACCAAAAATAAATGGCCAGACGTATAAAAGAACGTAGGCCAAAGCGATGGTGACAAAGGACATGAGGATGGGGACGAGCCGCTTTCCACTGAAGAATGCTAGCGCTTGGTGAAGCTGCACTTTGTGGAATCGGTTATACATTTCAGCCCCAATGATACCGACCATGATTCCGATAAACGGGTTGTTGATTTTTGAAAATGCGCTGGGCACGGCATCCACGTTGATTCCTTGTAAGAGCGCCACGGTTTCGGGGGCGAGAAGGTGGGTTACAACATAAAAACCAACGAGACCAGTAAGGGCTGCCGATCCGCTTTTATCTTTGGATAGACCAAAGGCCACCCCAACGGCAAAGAGCAGGGAAAGGTTATCAATGATGGCTCCTCCAGACTTGATAAGGAGCGCGGCAAACATGCTGTGTGATCCCATCCCTGTGGGGTCAATCCAGTAACCGATTCCCATAAGAATGGCTGCTGCGGGAAGGAGAGAAACCGGAACCATGAGGGAACGGCCAACTTTTTGAAGATAACTAAACATGATGCTCAGGGAGTGATAAATTGAAAGTGATCAGTGAAATAGAGAACGAGAATGTGTTGGGATGATTTGTTGAAAATCGGCTCAGTTTAATATCGTAAGTAAATATCGCAAGTTGCTTTCTTTAAATTTTTTTATTTAGAGATTTAGAAAATTCTAAAATAATGCGCCGTGGATTGTCTGAAGGCATGGTGAAAAAAAAGTTGCCGTACAACTTAATTTGAAGGAGTTTGTTGTGAAATCAATGATTTGAGCGCGAAAAATGCTCAATTCTGCACGTCCCTGCCACTTGTTGTCATTTGCAGTATGAGGTCGAAAAGTGGATTTTGCGTGACAGTGGGCAGGCGGTGTTTCAGGTTTTGGGCACGATGAAGGTTGAAATTTTCCACCCCGACACATGAGGCGTTCGGTATCAGGCCTCCCGTGTGGCGGATGAAATTAAGCGCATTACAGGTGTGAAAGCTGAGTTTGTGCCCAGTCGGGCGAGAATGTTTGATGTCCGCATCGATGGTAAATCGGTTTGGCGTAGGTCACGGCCCGGAATTTACCCAACTGCGGAAACGATTGCTGAGATTTTTGAACCTTTCTCCGATCGCTCTTCGGGAGAATAACATGTGAATTTCTTTATCTTCTTGATGATTGTTCTTCTCTGATAATCCGCTATGATGAGTGGCAGGCGATGATTAAATTTGTAGAAGATAACGGTGGGGGTGGTGAAAGTGAGTGCTCAGGCGCTGACTCTTTGGGGCTTGTGGCGGAGATGGAGCATATGTTTTCACCCAACGGTGGATTGTCGGCTTCTCCAGATTTTGAATATCGCCCCGAACAGCAACAGATGGCGATGGCGGTTGCGGCGGCGTTGGATGAAACTCATGTTCTCTGTGCCGAGGCGGGCACTGGAGTTGGAAAATCTTTAGCTTACCTGATCCCCGCCGCTAAATTTGCAAAAGAGACGGGGCGAAAGGCTGTTATTTCAACGCATACGATCAATCTGCAAGAGCAACTCATCGGGAAAGATCTTCCGCTGGCCAATAAAATTTTAGGGGGTGATCTGAAGTTTGCTTTGCTGAAAGGTCGGGGGAATTACGTGTGCCCGATGCGTTTGAAGCGAGCCATGCAGCAGACGGGGGATTTGTTTAGCACGGGAGAGGCCGAGGAGCTTAAGGCGATTTTTAAATGGGCTGAGAAAACGAAAGATGGCACGCGTAGCGATTTAAACTTTGAGCCGTCGGCAAAAGTTTGGAGTCAGGTGTGTAGCGAGGGAAGTGTGTGCACGATCCGGTCGTGTGGCAAAAACGGCCATTGTTTTTACCAAAAAGCGCGGAAGGAAATGGAGGAGGCGGACATCGTGGTGCTCAACCACACGCTGTTTTTTTCTTTGTTGGCGCTGAGCGATCTCGATTCAGAAAACCCTGGGTATTTGTTCCCCAATGATTTTGTGATTTTTGACGAGGCCCATACGCTGGAGCAGGTAGCTGCGGTGCAGCTTGGGATGCGCCAGAGCCATGCGGGGCTGAAGTTTGAGGTGCAGCGGTTGTTTAACCCAAAAAACCGAAAAGGCCTGCTAAAAACGATCCGCCATACTGGCGCGATGAAGGCGGCGGGTCGGGTGCTGGAGGAGGCTGAGGAGTTTTATGATAGTATCCAGCATGCTGTGGAATTTGGAAAATACTCCAAAGAGTTTCGGGTGAAAAAGCCTGGTTTTGTGGATAATGTTTTAAGTGAGCCCTTGCGTCGATTTTGGACAGAAATTGAGGAAGCGGCGGACGCGTTGGATAAAGATTCTCCCTCTAAGCTCGAACTGATGGAGGGGGCTCGGCGGATGCGGGAAATCCATGCGGGGATTCGGCAGTTTCTCGATCAAGATGATGACGATAGCGTGTATTGGGTGCAAAAGAGTGGTCGGGATGGAGATCTTTTGAGCATTCACTCGGCTCCGATTAACGTGGCGGATCGTTTGCGGATGATGATGTTTGGTCCAGACAAAACCTGTGTGCTTACAAGCGCCACGTTAGGGACGGGAGATGAGGAGCTATCGTATTTTAAAAATAGAGTAGGCTGCGAAAATGCGGTTTCGGTGAAAATAGGAAGCCCGTTTAACTACAAGGAGAAGATGCAGATTTATGTGATTAAATCCATGCCCGAACCTTCTCATAAAGATTATGAAAAAGCTCTCGTGCACTGGATTGGTCGGGTTTTGAAATACACCAAAGGTAAGGCGTTTGTGCTTTTTACCAGCTACCGGATGATGCGCAATGTGGCGGCAGCCATGGAGGACTTTTTCTACGATAACGATTGGCGTTTACTCCTCCAAGGAGATGGGATGCCACGCCATAAAATGGTGGAGGTTTTCCGCAAAGATACCCATAGCGTGTTGTTTGGAACCGATAGTTTTTGGGCCGGTGTGGACGTTCCCGGTGAGGCGCTTTCCAATGTCATTATCACGCGCTTGCCGTTTGCCGTTCCCGATCACCCGTTAATCCAATCGCGATTAGAGGCGATCACGGCGGAAGGTGGAAATCCATTTATCGATTACTCCGTGCCCGAAGCGGTGTTGAAACTGCGTCAGGGGGTTGGTCGTTTGATTCGGACAGCCAAAGATTCTGGTTTAGTGGTGTTGCTGGATAACCGGGTGGTGAACAAACCTTACGGGAAAACATTTTTGAACTCTTTGCCTCCAGCGCCTATCAAGATTGTCACGGAGAAGTCGAATTTTGAATGAAGGTTAAATAGAAAAAGAGCTTGCAGGTTGCTTTCAGATTACTACATTTGACGCGACCTAGGTAAAAACAACCTTCTGGTCGTTTTTTTGCTTATTTTTAATAGAAATCTTAACATTCATGAAACGTTCACTCAAAGTATTATTAGCTCTTCTCGGCTTGGCTTCAATGGCTATGGCATCATGTAACACAGTGGCTGGTGCAGGAAAAGACCTCCAAAAAGTAGGTCATGCTCTTACCCAAAAAGCTGAAAACTAAAATGGTTGAGGCTATTTTAGCCTCAATGTGAGTTATTTAATTCGTTACAAGTAACTCGTAAAAAAATCCCCTCTTTCTTTTTTTGAACAGTCGATAGTTTAGTATGATTGAAAATCGTAAAAAGGTAGCCGTTCTCTTAGAGAATGACTACGAAAGACCCTTTCGGCTGATTTATGGTATTTTAGCTCTGCCTGGCGTGCGGGAACGGTGCAGTTTTCGCAATTTCACGTTGTTTCAGGCCGGTTATGAAGATGTTTTTTCTGAAGATTGGAAACCTGACGGCCTGATTACCTGCTATGATGAAAGCACAGAGCCATGGATTAAAGAGCTCGATATTCCCGTTGTTAATCTGGTTGGTTCGAAGGATGGATTTCATGCTTCGATAGGAATGGATTATCAGATGGAGGCCGCTGCGGCTGTGGAGCATTTTGATGCGCTCAATTTTAAACACCTCTTGTTTGTGGAAACGATGGGGGTGAATCCCGCGTTGAAGCTCGAAAAGCATTTGCAACCATTGTGTGATGCCCGAGGGATTAAGCTCACGGTGACGGCGATGCCAGACGGGCTTACGGTTAAAGACATTGATAGGTTGGGCGAAATTTGTCCTGATCTCGAAAGGTTGGTTGGGGAGGCGGAAGCCGATAAAACTACTTTAGGCATTTATGCGCGTCACGATTTGCGAGGGCGCTTGATTGTAGATTTTCTTAGGCGGAAGGGCATTGATGTTCCGGGGCGTGTCGGAGTGCTCGGGTGCTTTGATTGTGTGGATGCGAAACTTTGTGATCCGCCACTTTCGAGCATTATGTTTCGGGATATGGAGATCGGCTCTCGGGGGATGGCGAAGCTCGAGCGCATGATGTCGGGGCAAGAACCGATTCAAAAACATGAAAACATCCCGCCTCGGGGAGTTCGTGTTCGTGGATCCACGTTGGGGCAATCAAAAGGGGGGATGGAAATTTTACGTGCGCGGAGCATTATCCGGGATCGGGCGAAAGACGGAATCACGGTAGATATGTTGGTGGATGAGCTTAACATGTCTCGCAGCACGTTTGAAAAATATTTCATCGCGCTTACGGGGCACACGCCAGCGCAAGAAATTCGTCAGGTGCGCACGGAGTGGGCGAAGGAGCTTCTTCTGATGACAGAACTTCCGATGGCTCAACTGGCTCCTTTGATCGGGTTTAAAGACCGTCGCGCTTTTATTGTCTTTTTCAAACGTGAAGTGGGTATGACTCCAGCAGCGTTCCGGAAAATGAATCAAAGTTAATCGGAGCGTTTTTGTCTTCTGGTAGGGCAGGGGGAATACCTGAGTTTTTGAGATGATTGTTTTTAACGCAAATTACTTGCATTAGCGAGTTTTTTGTATTAGTTGGGGTGCGCCATGAAAAAGATTTTTGCATTATCGATCGGTTTGCTGATAACTCTGCTGTGCCTGCCATCTGCGGATGCCAAGCTGAAAGTAGCGAGCCTACACCCGTTGATGACGGATCTTGCGCGTCATGTGGGTGGCTCTCACGCTGAAGTGATTCAGTTGATTGAACCTAAAATGGATCCGCACCATTTTTCTCCGACACCTCAAGTTCTCCTGAAGGCGAAAGGTGCAAAAATTTATCTCGCTAGTGGCAAACACCTAGAAACGTATCTTCCAAAGCTGCGGAGCACGCTTGGAAGTTCTGCCAAAATAGTAGAGGTGGGGCGCACCATTCCATCGTTAAAGATGAGCGCGCGAGACAGCCAGTTTGTGTGTTGCCCTCAGCACGCTCAAGGGGCGATCGATCCGCACTGGTGGCATCGAGTGAGCAATATGCAAAAGGCAGCTCGCGTGATCGCCAAAGAATTTGCGGAGGCCGATCCCGCCAACGCTAAAGCCTACAAAGCAAACGCTGCGGCTTATTCTAAAGAACTGAGCAAACTCAACAGTTGGATCAAACGCGAGGTAAGCAAAATTCCTCGGAAAAATCGTGTTTTAACCACAGCCCACTCCGCCTTTGGTTATTTCTGCAAAGAGTATGGATTTAAAGCGCTTCCTATAAAAGGGCTTACTGCGCATCATAAAACCAGTGCCTCTTATCAAGCTCTTGCCATTAAAGAGATCAAAAAAAATAAAATCCCCGCCATTTTCCCTGAGCTTCGCGCTAACCCGAAAGAGCTTCACACCATTGCCCGAGAAACAGGCGTCGTTATCGGGGGAACGCTCGTTGCCGACGGCGCATCGAACTATGAAAAAATGATGCGCGACAACGTAAACAAAATCGTGAAGGCGCTTGCCAAATAGCACTTTCATTTTTGCTCATCATGCGTGGCGCACCGTTATTGCAAACATTGCTTCTGTTTCTAACCCTTTTGGGGCTAGGGATCTCGGGGTATTTATTTCTTCATAGAGACCTAGGTTCGGATCGGTCTGACCATCGAGGGGGGAGCAAGCAAGTCGTGACGACCGCGTCTCACGTTCCTACCGTGGATGCTGAGATAGAGATTTTATTTTCGACTCCGCCGATTTCTTACCGGCTCACTCGTCCGAATTTAGCGGATTCCAAGAATCCTGTCCTCGTCATGAGTTCGTCGGAAAAAGAGGAGATAGAAAATCCATCTTATGCGGACGTTCAGATTCCAGTGAACCAGCTCAGCTCATACTGGCTGGATGTTACGTGGAAAAATGATCCAGAAGAGAATAGCCTCCATTTTGTCAAAATTACCCTATCTCCCAGCCTTGGGCCCGCGCAAAGTTTTACCTTTTCCTGCGATAGCCGCGAGATGAACGAAACTTTCGATTACACCCCTCAAGAACATTCCCACGATGAATAGCTGCTGTCACACTCACGACCACGGGCAAACTCACGAACTCATCGTGGAGCATGTCAATGTGTCCTACCGCCACAACAAGGCGTTGGAGGACATCAATCTCCATTGCCACTGTGGAACTTGCTTGGCATTGGTCGGTCCGAACGGAGCGGGAAAAAGCACGTTGCTTAAGGCGATTGCGGGACTGATCAAGCGGGAATCGGGCGTGATTACGTGGTCGGGCGAAGACAATATGAAATGCCGAGGTGGGGAGTTTGCGTATTTGCCACAGCAGGAGGAAGTGAACTGGGATTTTCCCATCACGGTGCGTGGTGTGGTAGAAATGGGACGGTATTCTCAACTTGGGCCGTGGAAACGGTTTACGCAAGTGGATGCCGATGCCGTGCAACGAGCGCTCACGTTGATGGAGATGGATGGAGCTCTAGCTGACCGCCAAATCAGTGAGTTGTCAGGCGGACAAAAACAACGGGCATTTATCGCGCGCGCCGTCGCTCAAGAAGCGCATGTTTTGTTGCTGGATGAGCCATTCACGGGGTTGGATCGCGATCTCACAGCCAACCTTTCCCGACTTCTTCGCAAGCTCGCTAAAGAAAATCGGCTCGTCATCGCCTCACACCACGATCTCAACACCGTGAATGATATTTTTGATGAAGTGCTTTTGCTGAACCGCACTGTGCAAGCTTACGGACCGTGTGACGAAGTGATGACCGAAGCGAACCTCAAGCGCACTTTCACCTCAAGCTCCTCCTCATAGACCCCTAATCTTTTCTATTTTTTATGTCAGAACTTTTACAAATGCTCGACATGCCCTTTTTTCAGCGCGCGCTGATTGCGGCAGCGCTCATCGGTTTTACCAATGGTTTTGTGAGTGGGTTTGTGTTGCTCCGCAGAAGTTCGCTTTCGCTGAGCGCGCTGGGACATACGATGCTTCCTGGAATTGTGGTGGTTGTGCTGATTACGGGCACGCTCAATCAAGCTGGGGCGTTTACGGGGGCGTTGTTAGCCACGTTGCTTGTCGGGCTTGGGTCGGTCGCCATCTCACGGAGTTCTCGTTTGCCACAAAGCACCGCGCTCGCGATTTTTTTCACCACGGCCTTTGCGCTTGGTATCGTGTTGCTCGAATACACACAAACTTCCCAAAACCTAGAGGAATGGCTCTTTGGAAATATCTTATCGGTGTCCAACTCCGACCTCTCGGTCTTTTTTTGCATAGCTACGTTTACGCTCATTGGAGCCACGCTTTTTATGCGGCCTCTGCTTCTTACGCTTTTTGAACCCAATGTGGCATCGGTGCAGGGGGTGAATGTGCGTTTTATGAATTACCTGCTGTATTCCATGATGATTTTTGCTCTCATGGCGAGTTTTCAGGCGGTGGGATCTGTGCTTTCTATCGGTTTACTGGTGACGCCAGGAGCCATCGTTTCTCTGTTTACCAATCACCCCAGATGGCTGTTTTGGGGTGGCGGGATTGTTGGTTCGCTGAGTGCCATTGGTGCCGTGCTGATTTCCGTTCCTCTCAATATTGCCAGCGGGCCAGCGATTGTCATCGTGCTCGGTATTCTCTTTCTAATCGCTTATTTTATCAGTCCTAATTCA
This sequence comes from uncultured Verrucomicrobiales bacterium, assembly GCA_964583225.1. Taxonomy (GTDB): domain Bacteria; phylum Verrucomicrobiota; class Verrucomicrobiia; order Verrucomicrobiales; family Akkermansiaceae; genus Oceaniferula. The sequence goes on from CAZOWD010000009.1 coordinate 15,740, forward strand.
GGACCATTTAAATCCTCCAAAGTAGATCGGAAACGATAAAAACCATGAAATTATTCAACTCACTTACAAGTCTCAGCCTTTCACTTCTTGCGAGCCATGTTGCTTTAGCGGGGGGCGATACGTTGACCGATTCCGCAGTGGATCCGATTTTAGAATCGAATGAACCCGCATTTTTTAGATTGGATCCCACCTTTCACGTTCGCGTGGCGTTGGGAGATACCACGATGCCGTGGACGGGTCAGGAAATAGGCGGGCACGATCCGAGAAATGATGGCTTTAACCTGCAAGGAATTGAAGTGGGCACGAATATTCACATTGGAGAACATATTTCTGGATTTGCTACGGTGAATATTTTTAAGCCAAGGCATGAAGATTTTGATGCCGAGTGGGAGGAGGGGTTTTTGAAAGCACACGATCTTCCCTACGGATTTGAGTTTCGGGCGGGGCGGATGTTGACTCGTTTTGGAAGTCAAAATGCAAACCACCTCCACGCGTGGGATTTTATCGATAACAACATGACCAATATCCGTTACTTGGGTGAGGATGGATTTGCAACCGAGGGGGCTGAACTGACTTGGTTGCTGCCTACTCCCGTGGAGGACGCGTTAACGATTGGCTTTGGATCGGCCGTGGTGCCAGATCACGATCACGGCGGCGAAGGAGATCATGCGGGGCACGGTCACGACCATGCGCATGAAGCTGAAGCTGCGCGACCCGTTGACAACATCCTCACCGCGCGTTACCAAGCGCAGTTTGGACCAGATGATTTTACGCAATTTAAAGTTGGCGTAAGTTATCTCACGGGCGACAACGAATTTGGGTTGCGCACGGATATTTACGGCGCGGACTTTACCTATATGTGGCGGGAAAATGGATTGGAACCAGGAGGTCGTCAGTTCCGCTGGAGAACCGATTGGATGATGCGCGATGTCAACAATGACGAGGGAGGGTTCAGCGATAACGGGTTTAATACCGCGTTGCTCTGGGAGTTTGTGGAATCTTGGGAAGTGGGGATTCGCTATGGGTATCTCGAAGGTGTGGCCGACCCTGAATTGCCACAGCGTCAGCGGATTTCGCCAGTGTTTACCAAACATTTTCGTTTTGGAAACGATATGTTTGCGCTGGTTCGTCTTCAGTATAACCACGATGAAGTCAAAGGCCATGAGTCCGAAGATAGCATCTGGATTCAGCTTGGCTTTGACTGGGGACCAGGAGAAGTTCGCTAAAGCGATTCCTTTTTGCTGCGTTCTTCAATCTGAGCCACCGCCCACGTGGCATGTTCGGCAATCAATGGGTCAGGGTCTTCCACCGCTCGTTTCAGCGCTGGGAGATCTTTGTGGGTTCCTACATTTCCCAGCGCCACGCATACGTTTCTGAGAAGTTTGACTCGTTTGATTCTTTTAATGGGAGACTTGGCAAAAACAATGCGGAATGCGTCGTCGTCCATTTCCAAAAAGTCGCGGAGTTGGTGTTGAAAAATCAATTGTCTCGCGTGGAATTTGGTTTCTCGGCTGATTTGGGCAAATCGATTCCACGGGCAGACATCCAAACAGGTATCACATCCGTAAATGCGATCGCCGATCGCTTTTCTAAATTCTAGCGGGATGGGACCTGAATTTTCAATGGTGAGGTAGGAAATACAACGTCGGGCATCCACGCGGTGTGGCTCTGTGATGGCGTTGGTTGGGCACGCGCTCATGCACCGAGTGCAGCTCCCGCAATGGTCTCCAAACGGCTCGTCGGGCGGGAGGTCTAAGGTGGTGATGATCTCTGCGAGAAAAAACCACGTGCCTAGTTTTTTGTGAATCTGGACACAAGATTTACCATTCCATCCCAAGCCTGCGGAGGTGGCGAAGTCGCGCTCTAACATAGGGCCCGTGTCGGAGTAAAACCGCTGAAGTCCGCCCATGTCGAGCATCGTTTCATTGAGTTCCTTGAGTTTCGATTCCATGAGATCGTGGTAATCTTCATTCCACGCATACCGCGCAATGCGATAATCTACGTTGGGGTTTTCAGGGCCGGGGAAATAATTCATGGCGAGGCTCACCACGGAACATGCCCCATCCACCACCAACGCAGGGTTGGTTCGGCGGTCCACTCCGCGCTCCAGCCATTTCATATCTTGGGCACAACCGTCAGCGATCCATTGTCGGTAGTGCGCCGCGTGAGCAGCTTCTCGCACCTGAGACACCCGGCAGTCATCAAACCCTAATTGTTGGGCGATCAATTGGATGTTTTTTTTGGCGATGGATGGAGGCAAGTTTGAGAGAGAATTCTCGGGCATAAAAACGGCTATACGTGCGTGTCGGGGGGCGGCTATTCAAATTTTTGAATGTTTAAGCCAAGCAAGCAAAGGTCGTCGTCAAACTGACCATTTTTGGAATGAAGCTTTGCTTGTTTGACGATGAAATCGAGGCTCGAGTCTAAGTCCATATCGTGAGTTTGTTCCATCATGGAGCCGATTTCAGAAATTTCTAACTGTTGCCCTTGCTCGTTTTCTATTTCGTAGAGTCCATCGGTGAAGAGGAGGATTCGATCCACGTCATCTAGGGAAAGAGTTTGGGATGTGTAAGGAGCTTGGGGGATTAAACCGAGAGCCGGAGCAGCTTTATTTTCGTTTTTGAGTTGGAGCGTTTTTCCGTCTTTAAGGATGATGGGGGAGTGGTGACCTGCGGTGGTGTATTGAAGCGTTTCTTTTTTGAGATCAATAACGCAGTAGATGGCGGTGGCGAAGAGCGTGACGTTGGCGCGTTCGAGGATGGAGACAAGACCATCGTTAATGCCATACATAAACCATTCGGGGTGGACTGCCGCGTCCCGTTCTTTTTCGATCAATCCACGCAACATAGAAACGATGAGGGAGGAGCGCACGCCGTGCCCCATAACGTCGCAAATAAGCACCCCGAGTTGATTTTCAGAAATGGGCATCACCTCAAAAAAATCACCCGCCATATCAGATGCGGGTTTGTAGCGGTAGCTGAGTTGGACTTTTCGGTTGTCGCTTTGAAGGGTGAATTTTTCTAAATCTTGTGGAATGAGAGCTTGCTGAATTTCCCGAGCGAGTTTGATTTCCTCTTCCATGGCTTCGTTTCTAGCATGCAATTCTTCGGCGACATGGGTGAGTTGTCGCTGAGTTTGCACAAGCTGAGTGATATCCGAGGTGATTCCGAAAATTCCTTGAACGTTTCCTTGGCTATCGAGCCATGGAATTTTGCACGTTTCGCCCCAAGTGTCTTCTTTGTTGTCCCATGTTTCTCGCTCAATGAGGTTCATTTGGGGGCGTTTTGACCGCATGATTTCTAACTCATTGGCGCGGGCGATGTCTGCGTGGTGTTTGTCAAAAAAGTCGTGGTCGGTTTTTCCCATTAATTCTTCAACGGTATCAACCCCTAGTTTTTTCGCTGTGGATGTGTTGGCGAAGACAAACCGAGATTCCGTGTCTTTGTAGTAAATGTTGACGGGGATATTTTCGACGAGTTGGTGCAGTTTGTGTTTTTCTTCGGCGAGGGCCTCTTCGGCAATTTTTCTTTTAGAAATATCCGTGAGAGAGCCAACCATGCGTATGGGGGCACCTGCATCATTTCGAACGACCACGCCTCGGATTCGAAGCCAATTCCAAGAGTTGTCCGGTTTTTTGTATCGGGCATCGATGGCTAGAATATCATCTCCATTGTTTTCTAGGATATGATGAAGCGATGTTTGGAAATTTTGAAAGTCGTCGGGGTGGAGGTATTTTTCTGCCTGAAGAATGATGTTGGGGGCATTGCCTTGGCTAAATCCTAAGATGTCGAGTGCCTTGTCCGAGTAGAAAATGGCATCTTTATCAACATACCAATCCCAAACTCCTTCGTTGGAGGCGTTTAGGGCCAGTTGTAGGCGATCGTTAAAGGTGGATTCCATGGCGTTAATTGTTGTTCATTTTAGCGACTTTGAATTTTGGAATCAATCGCAGAACTCAAAAAAGGTTATATATTTTTTTTGAGCCATGATTGAACGGCTTGGATAACTGGCGCGTGGTGATTTTCAAATGAGTGGTTGGCTCCAGGGATTTCAACCAGTTCGGCGGGACCTCGGAGGCGGGCTTTGAGAGCGTGGCTATCGCTGGGAGGAACGACGTCATCTTCTAATCCGTGAACCAGCAACCACGGAATGCGGATTTCAGCCACAGCGTCTAATACGTTGTCGATCTGGTTGAGGTCATCGAGGAATTGAGCAGAGATTGGGAAAGCTGGATCGTCTTTCATAAAATCTTTTCCCGGAACCAAGTCTTTGAAAATGCGATCGATTAAGGCGCGGGTGTGAACGAGACCTGCGAGGGAGATGATTCTGTTGATTCTGTCGTCGCGCGCCACGGTGAGAGCTCCGACTGCGCCTCCCATGCTGTGACCGATGTAGGTTATTTTTTTGCCCGTTCCTACCTGATCAATGATGGCGCTGAGTTCGGAGATCTCTTTGGTGATGTTAGAATCCGTGAATGCGCCTTCGGAATTGCCATTGCCAGAAAAAGAAAATCGAAGGCATGGCCATCCGTCTTTTGCGAGAGCTTCGGATACCGCAGTGATTGCACCGCTGTCTTTGCTCCCCGTGACACCGTGGCCAAGGAGAATAAGATGATTGGTCCGAGTCCCAGGAAGAAAGGTGAAATCGAGTTTTTCGCCTTGGTGGTTGCGGATGGGGGGCTGAATTATCATGCTTTTGGAGTTTCTGGTAAGTTGAGGCCCCCTTCGATGATTTGAACTTTCTGAAAGAGTTCGGGGTGATGGAAGTTGGGTTCTATGCCTTGAGGTGGCGGTGTGGCGGTGAGAAACCGTTGTTCTGGGGTGTCTACGATGAAGGTTACGTTCATCTCTGTCTCTGGACCAAAGTCAAAGCGAGCTTGAAGCACTTCCAGAGGGATGGATGCCGCTGCGAGCCACGTGCCGTCTGGGGAGAGTTCAGAATAGGTTTTAACTCCGGGAACAGGAAGGTCTTCGGCGTGGGCGCGCTCGCGGGGCGCAGTAAACTCAGCACTCCACCAAGCTCCGTTGGGTGCGAGGTTAAATTCGAGGTAACGACCCGATTTGGGGTGGCGGATAAAAAATTCAGCAACATCGTATTTCCAAAGCTCAGGTGTAAACTGCCCGGGGCGAGCATCGGGGTGAATGGTGGCGGGTTTGAGTCGCGTGGCTACAAACCAAAAACTTCCGTGGTCGATGCCGAGCCCAAAGGCTGCTGGCACGTCCAGTGGGCGATTCTCCCAGTCTTGTTGAATGCCAAAAAGTCCGAGGTCGAGCGAGCCCCAGTTGAGGGGTGTGTTTTTGTGTTCGATATACATGGTTGTTACATCTGGTGAGACGAGGCGACTCTGAGGTCGGAGGGGGCATTTGCCAAAGGAAAATTGGAAAATTTAGCCTGAAATGGATTTTGGGGAGGTATTTTTGGAAAATAAATTTTTTTTCGTCGTTCCGTTTCAGATTGAAACACGAAGCGTGAAGTTATATTTTTTAATATTTTGTAGAGGTAAATGTTTGGATTCCTTGATTGTTGGCGTGAATTGGAGGTTTTTTGATGTTTGAGTTTAAAATATGACAGCAAATTGTAAAAAATACCTAAGGTGCTCAGGTTGAGTGAGTGAAAAAGAAATGATAAGAAAAATAAAGATTGATGAAAAATGCTGGTCATAGGGGGACGTATTTGATAACCAGAACCCGCCCTAGAAAGAATCATTTCTAAGTCGACTCTCTCGGCTTATTTCCAACTACTTAGCATGCGTCGCAGATACAAAAATAGGCATTCCATGGATGCCATTGAATACATCGGACCTCGTCCTAAAAAACCGGCGAGGAAGCCGTGGGGCGGTGGATGGTTGATGGTGCTGCTCGTTGTTGTTGGGGTGAGTTATGTCGCGCATCCGTTTGTTGGGCGCATTTTGGCTCAGGCTGAACCCGTAACACAGTTGAAAGTGGAAAAGGCTGTGGCTCAACTAGGCATGGGCGATAGTTTTGGGCATCAGTTGGCAGCGGTAGCGCTTGAGCGGACACACGAAAAGATTTCTTATGATCCCGCGTATTATAAAATTTCTTATCCTGGCGGAGATATACCTAAGGGAAAAGGAACGGATGTGGATGTGATTATCCGGTGTTATCGCGCTCTTGGAATTGATCTTCAAAAGCTGGTGCACGAGGACATGGAAAAGCATTTCCGCATTTATCCTCAGCTTTGGGGGCTCAATGGCCCTGATCCAAGTATTGACCACCGCCGCGTGGAAAATTTACAGCGGTTTTTTACCCGGTTTGGCACTTCGATTGATGTTCCAGAAGATGGGGTGAAAATGCAGGATTTTGATTGGGGGGATATCGTCGTTTGGCGTTTGCCCGATGGATCGGCTCACATTGGAATAACCGTGCCGGGCCCTGATGATCGCCAAGATGAGGTTTGGGTGGTGCATAATCACGGAGAAGGTCCCCAGTGGGAAGATGCTCTTTTGGAATACCCTATCATCGGTCATTACCGTTA
>CAZOWD010000010.1:0-21461 GCA_964583225.1 uncultured Verrucomicrobiales bacterium
GGGTGGAACTCAATCAGAGCTTTATTGGGGAGTTCGTTTATTTCGTAAACTCAATTTTTCCATCAACCAGTTCCGCTTTGATGACGTCCCCTTCTTTGAAGTTTCCTTCTAGGACTTCCAAGCTTAAGGGGTCGAGCAGAAGTGTCTGAATGGCTCGTTTGAGTGGGCGAGCTCCGTAAACGGGATCGTATCCACGATCGGCAATCATCTTTTTGACTTCTTCGGAAAGAGCCAAGCCAATGCCTTGTTTTGCAAGCCGTTGACGCACTCGATCTAGCTGAAGCCCCACGATTTCTGTGAGATCCTCGCGACCGAGTCGGTCAAAGATCACCGTTTCATCCACCCGGTTCAAGAACTCGGGACGGAAGTGAGCTCGTAGCGCTTCAAGCACCTTGCTTTCACGAACCTCGGGATCTTCCTCGTCCATAATGAACTGGCTACCGATGTTTGATGTCATAATCAGCACCGTGTTTCGGAAGTCCACCGTGCGACCTTGACCATCGGTGATACGTCCATCGTCCAGCACTTGGAGAAGCACGTTGAAAATGTCTGGATGTGCCTTTTCAATTTCGTCGAAAAGAACCACCGAATATGGATGACGGCGGACGTGCTCACTGAGCTGACCACCCTCCTCATAACCGACATATCCTGGAGGAGCTCCGATGAGTCGGGCGACGCTATGTTTCTCCATGTATTCGGACATATCGATCCGGATCATGGAATTTTCATCGTCAAACAGAAACTCTGCCAACGCTTTGGAAAGCTCCGTTTTACCAACACCAGTAGGTCCAAGGAAAAGGAATGAACCAATCGGACGGTTTTCGTCCTGAAGTCCAGCGCGGGCACGGCGCACAGCATTAGCAACTGCCGTAATGGCCTTTTTCTGTCCGACAACTCGCTCACCGATGCGTTGCTCCATCTTGACAAGCTTTTCACGCTCGCCTTCTTGGAGTCGGCTCACAGGAATTCCCGTCCATGTGGCAATGACTTGAGCAATATCTTCCTCAGTCACTTCCTCCTTGAGGATGGCATCGTCTCCCTGAAGTTGCGCGAGTTTTTCCTCGGCATCTTTCAGTTCTTTTTCTGCAGCGGGAATAGCTCCATAAGTAAGCTCAGACGCGCGGTTCAAATCACCGATCCGCTGGGCTTGCTCGACCTCAGTTTTTAATTGATCGATTCTTTCCTGCGCCTTACGCACGACATCAATGATGTCTTTTTCGTTTCTCCAACGAGCCATAAGCGCTGAGGAAGTCTCTTTGAGGTTTGCCATTTCCTCCCGCACTTTTTCAAGTCGGGCCTTGCTTGCCTCGTCGCTTTCTTTTTCCAAAGCTTGACGCTCCATTTCCAGTTGCATGATCTGGCGCTCAATCTGGTCAATTTCCGTAGGCATTGAGTCCAGCTCAATCTTGAGCCGAGACGCAGCCTCATCAACCAAATCCACCGCCTTATCGGGCAAGAATCGGTCTGTGATGTAACGGTCACTCAAGTTGGCAGCAGCAACAAGGGCTCCATCGGTGATACGCACCCCGTGGTGCACTTCATATCGATCTTTTAATCCGCGAAGAATTGCGATTGTGCTTTCGACGCTGGGCTCATCACAGCGCACGGGCTGGAATCGACGTTCCAACGCTGCATCTTTTTCGATGTATTTGCGGTATTCGTCCAGCGTGGTGGCTCCGATTGTGCGAAGCTCTCCACGAGCGAGTTGAGGTTTCAGCAAGTTGGAAGCGTCCATAGCTCCCTCGCTAGCGCCTGCCCCCACGATGGTGTGAAGCTCGTCAATAAAGAGGATAATTTCCCCTTCCGACTCCGAAACTTCTTTAAGAAACGCCTTCAAGCGATCCTCAAATTCACCTCGGTATTTAGCTCCCGCCACCATGCTTCCCAAATCGAGAGCAATGAGGCGTTTATTTTTCATGGATTCCGGCACGTCTCCACTCACGATCCGCCGGGCAAGCCCTTCCACGATCGCCGTTTTACCCGTTCCGGGCTCACCGATGAGCACGGGGTTGTTTTTTGTCCGACGAGAAAGCACCTGCATCACGCGGCGAATTTCCTCGTCCCGACCGATCACAGGGTCAATTTTCCCCTCACGAGCGCGGGCCGTAAGATCTAGGCCGTATTTTTCCAATGTTTGATATTTCCCCTCGGGGTCTTGATCCGTCACTTTTTGACTTCCGCGCACTTCTTTTAGAGCCGCATCCGCCTTTTTGCGATCGAATCCCACCTCCTTAAGGAGCTTGCCTGCGGGAGAATCCGAATCCAACGCGCCGAGCAAAAAGTGCTCCACGCTGAGGAAGTCGTCTCCGAGTTGCTCGCGCACGGTATCGGCGGCGTCGAGGTTTTGCCGCAATCCGTAGCTCATTTGAGGCTGAGAAGCCGCGCCGTTCACGCGAGGTTCCCTCTCAAGAGCTGAAAGCGCTGACGCTTTGAGTTTTGTAACATCCACTCCAGCTTTTTCCAGAATAGGCACGGCAATTCCGCCGTCCTGCTGAAGTAGTGCGATTAGAACATGCAGACTTTTCAGCTCCGCATGTGATGATTTGGATGCAAGCTGTTGAGCAGCCTGCAACGCTTCTTGAAATTTAGTAGTTAATTTATCGAGTCCCATAATAGTATATTAGTTAGTAATTTATTTCCTGCAAGTAGATAACCACTCGCAGCCTTTCTACACGATAAGGCGGAGACATTGCAACTATTTGTTCAAAAATTTGTATTATTTTTTTGATATGTCACAAAACGGGCAAACTTCAACCTTGCAAGACTACATAAGCAGACTTAACTCTTTGGCATGTCCACGGCACTGCCCACCAAGCCCCGAAGCCTGAATCAACGAAGTCAGGTTTACATTGTAGCTTCCACTTATAATGAAGAATACACAGACGCTCTGGTAAAAAACACGCAAGAAGAGCTTGCGGAGCTTCTCCCAAATGCCACGATCGGCCTCATTCGCGTGCCAGGAGCTTTTGAGATTCCCGTAACGGTGGAAACCTTAATTCAACGAGAAAAACCTGAATGCGTCATCACTCTCGGCCTGATTATTCGTGGCCAAACAGCACACGGCGACCTCGTTGCAGAAAGCGTAACCCAATCCTTACAACAAATCGCCGTAAACCACACCACGCCCATTATTCATGAAGTTGTGCTGGTCAGCGACGACAAACAAGCCTACGCACGCTGCATCGGAAGCAAGCTAAACCGAGGCCGCGAAGCCGCCCGAGCAGCCGTTTCCATCCTCAACACCTTTAACCAATTCAAGCGCACCGCAACAGGTCGCGCATTTCCTAGCAATGTATAAACGGCGCGACATCCGCGAAACCGCGGTTCAATTTCTCTATTTCTCGGATCTCGAAGAAGGGGCTGACCCATCTGAGATGCAGTCCACATTCTGGCAGATCATTCAGGAAACCAGTCTGAAAAAACTCACCCTCGCAAAAGCGAAGGCGGTGATTCACCTCTCCCAAGGTCGGACGGGCCGCATGGAAAAACTGGCCAACCTCACCGAGTTGGCGCTGGCAGAGCTAAAAGCGGCAGGAAACATGACGGCGCTCACCGTGCCACTCCGCGCCGTGCTCCGCTCCGAGAGCAAACTCAGTGCAGCCATCGAACTCCTCAAATCTGCAACTCAAAGCAAATCGGGCGAGTCTTTAATCGATTCCCGCCTTTCCGACGTTTACACCGCCAACCATGTAGCGGAAGATGCGCGAGACGATTTTCAAGCAGCTCTTCAAGACTCTCCAACGTGGCGCAAAAAACTGGAAGCGATCACCGCAACAATGGATCACCTCGAGCGTATTTCCGATCGGATCGACGCCTTGGAAAACCTTGAATCCACCTCCAAACCAGCCCATGGATTTGAACATCTGCACGCCAGCAGCAAGGAAATTTTAGCGTTCCGCAAAGAAACGGAAGAGCTCGTGCAAGGAATTCTCAAACACAAGGACAGCACAGATGCCAAACTCGCCGAGATCGTAGAAAACTATTCTCCATCGCGCGTCTCCCCCGTAGACCGCGCCATTCTCCGCATGGGAACATACGAGATTCTCCACTGCGATGACATCCCGCGCGCCGTAAGCATCAACGAAGCTATCGAAATCGCCAAAAAATTTGGAAGTTCAGAATCGGCCCGATTCATCAACGGAATTCTGGACGCGCTTTAAAAACAACACCCTCTTTCACTTGCCCCCTGCCGACCTCGGCTCGGGGCATTTTTTTTGATAAAAAATTAGCATTCTCCCACATCCATCGTAAGCTTCTGCCTTGCAGAGTGTAACGTTCAATGGTTATATTCCTCTGCCAAACCGCCTTCCACTGCACACCCATTCTCCCCATGAGCCAAAAAATCGACACCCTCGGAAAAAACAATATCCCAACTGAAGGAGTTCTCATCATTCCAAGCCGACTCGATTTCCACGAAATGCTCCACCTTGAGAAGCTCTTTTCAGGTCGAAAAGTCACTTGGCTCTGCGAAGACGACGTTGTGCTTGACGACACCGTGTGTAGCTACCTCGAACGCGAGGAATCCGAGGCTCTCTCGTTCTCCAAAACTGATCCTGAACCTACAATCGTAGGAGAAACCCTCAAAGAACAGCTTTGCGACGGAGGCGTGATTATTTTCTTTCCCGGAACCACCAGCGCACACCAAGCAGAAAACTGCCAAATCCTCGCACCTGTCCTTCGTCAACTCTGCGCTCTGGCGCTCCCCGTTCTCCCCCTCTCCGTAACCTCACCTCGAGAAACCAGCCTCTTGCCAGAAAACACAGCAGATCTCCCAGATTCAGTTTTCTCATTTGCCCCAGTCATTCCACCCGATCAAATCTCTCCCGCCTCATGGAGAGAAGCGGTGCTCAAAGCTGAAGAGACTGCCTTTTCCGCGCGATCCTTCCTCCAACAATCTCTCCCTGTCACTCTCATCGCCGCCCTCAAAAAACACGGGGCAAACACCACGCTTTACGATGGAACGGACGATTCCGAAATCCAATTTAACAAACTCCTCGCAGCAGCCATCGTGCTTGCTGGAGAAATCAAAGCCCAAACCAACAAAAAACGTGTTGGCATCGTGCTACCTCCAGGAAAAGGAGGAACGCTCGCCAACCTCGCCGTTTTATTAGCGGGAAAAACCCCAGTAAACATCAACTTTACGGCCAGCCGAATCGCCGTGCAATCCTGCATTCGCCAAGCCGATCTGGATAAATTTATCACCGCCGACCCCTTTGTGCGCAAAGTTGCCTCTTTCCCATGGCCACCTAACCGTGACCTCATCTACATCGAGCGCACGCTTCCCTTACTCCAAGGAAAAATCAAAAAATGGTTTTTGTTGTGCAAGATACTACCCACGTCCGTCATTGCAAAAATCCTCAAGCTCGGCAAATCCTCTGGCGATGACGAAGCGGTTCTGCTCTTCACCTCGGGCTCCTCAGGCGAACCCAAAGGCGTTCCGCTTTCCCACCGCAACATACTCGCCAACATTTGCCAGTTTAGCTCCCGCATCAATCTAGGACAAGAAAGCAAAATCTTGGGTGCATTGCCACTTTTCCACTCCTTTGGCATCACCGTCACCTTTCTCTTTCCCTGCATCGAAGGCATCAACCTCGTAACCTACCCCAACCCACTCGAAGTCAAACGCCTTGCGGAACTCATCAACATGCATCAGGTGGACACGCTTCTCAGCACACCCACATTTCTTCGTGGATTTATACGCCGAGTCACCCCCGACCAACTCACCTCCCTGCGCTACTGTGTTACGGGCGCGGAAAAACTTCCCGAATCCCTAGCAAACAACTTCAAAGAAAAATTCGGCGTCACAGTTTTCGAAGGATACGGTCTCACGGAAACCTCCCCCGCCACAAACATCAACCTTCCCAATCCTGAACAATCAGGCAACGCACCCGTCATCGAAACCCATCGTCCGGGCTCCGTCGGAAAACTTCTCCCTGGAATTGCCATCAAAATGACCAATCCAGCGACAGATCAACCCGCGCCAATCGATCAACAAGGAAGCATTTGGTTTAAAGGCTCCAACATTTTCTCCGGCTACCTCAACGATGAAAAGAAAACCGACGAAGTAATCAAAGACGGTTGGTTCAACACAGGAGATGTTGGCCGAGTCGATGATGATGGATTCCTCTACATCGAAGGACGCCTTTCCCGATTCTCTAAAATTGCAGGTGAAATGGTTCCTCACGAAGTCATCGAAGCCGCCATCAACAAACATCTAGGACTCGATAAAGAAGCGGAACGAAAAATTGCGGTCGTCGGTATCCCCGACGAACAAAAAGGAGAAGCCATCGCCCTACTCACCACCGTCTGTGGAGAAACTCGCGACCAAGAATGTATCGCTCTGCGTTATCAGCTCATGGACGATGGAATCCCCAGCCTCTGGTGCCCCAAACTCTTTATCCCCATCGAAGAAATCCCCATCCTTGCCTCTGGAAAACTCGACCTCAAAGCGTGTAAAGAACACACAGCTGAATACCTCGGAAACAATTAAAATTTCATCCCACACTCTCTCCCTTCATGCTCCGTCTCATCTTCATTTTTCTCGCCACTCTCATCCCGCTTTCCGCGCAACTCCCCCGAAACTGCACACAAGCGCTCGTGGGAATCGCCGATAACTGGAACTCCTCAAAAGTCACCCTGACGCTCTACGAAAAACACGGCAAAACGTGGAAACCAGTCACAGCGCCATGGCCGGGCCGACTCGGAAAAAGCGGACTCGCTTGGGGACGCGGACTTCACAAAAACCCACCCTCAAAAGCGCCCGTCAAACACGAAGGTGACTGGCGTGCCCCCGCTGGAATTTTTGCCATCGGCGGCGCTTACGGATATGCCAAAAACGTGCCTCACCACGCATTGCTCCCCTACCGCCAAATCACCACCCGCGACCTTTGGTTTGAAGACCGACACTCCAAATACTACAACCAACACCGCATTCTCGATCACGAACCCAAAGCGGCTTGGGAGAAAAAAGCCCAAATGCGCCAAAACGACCACGCGCACTCACTCAAACTCTACATCGCCCACAACGATGCCATTCTAGGAGGCAAACCCATCCCCGGGCTAGGAAGCGCCATATTCTTTCACATCTGGCGCGGTGGCGGATCCCGCCCCACCGCAGGGTGCACCACCATGCCCGAAACAAAACTCAAAGAACTCATCGCGCGCATCAACCCAGCCCGACACCCCGTTTACATCTTACTTCCCAAATCGGAATACCAACGACTCCGCGCGCCTTGGAAACTCCCCTAAAAAACCGAACAACAAACGGATTAATTTCTAAAATCTAAAAAATGCTCAGCCTCTCCACCTGCTGGAACAACTCTCGCCACACCGATGGCGAGGCACTTATCGATGAAATCCTAGAAATGGGATTTGATACCATGGAACTCAGCCATGGCATGACGATTTCCAAACTCCCCGGAATCCAAAACGCCTACAAAGCAGGAAAATTCCGTTGCTCTGGCGTGCATAACTATTTTCCATCGCCCGTCGAGGTCATGATCGACGCTCCCGACGCTTACGAGTGCACATCCCATCGCGCCTACGACCGCCAACGCGCCCTAGAAATGAGCCTGCGCACGCTCGAACTCGCCGCTGAGTTTAACGCCCACTACGTCGTCATGCACATGGGATCCGTCCCCATGCCCTCCAAAAAATGGACCAAACGACTCACCACCATGGTGCGCGATGGACAGCAACTCACCCCAGCCTACGCCAAAGCCAAAGTTGAGTTTGTCAAAAAACGGGAAAAAATCGCCCCTCTCTACTACCAACGCGCCATAGAGATGCTCGAACAGCTTTCCGAAAAAGCAGCCGAACTCAAAATCCCGCTCGCCATCGAATCGAGGAGCCGGTTTGAAGACGTCCCCAACGAATCCGAAATGATTCGCCTCCAAGAGCACTTCAAAGATAATCCATGGATCGGGTATTGGCACGATTTCGGGCACGTCCAACTCAAACACAACCTAGGATTGCTCGACCACGACCAATGGCTTGGCAAAATGGCACCATATCTCATCGGTTGTCACGTCCATGATGTTTACTGGCCCGACCGCGACCACCGAGTGCCACTCACGGGAGAACTCGATTTCAAAAAACTCCTCCGCCACGTGAACCCCAACATTCCTCTTGTCTGGGAACTCAGCCCAACCCGAAAAAAAGAAGAAATCAAAGAGTCTCTAAAAGTCTGGAAACTCGCCTTCCCAGAAACGCTCGAGCCGAAGTGGACGCCAAATTCTTAAATCCCCCTTAAAAATCTCACTTCAACAACTGCCCCTTCGGGCGAAATTTTGCATCGTCAGGATTTAACACCACGCGGGGGTCTTCTAACACAAGGCGCGGAATGTCCTGAAGTTTTACCTTTTCCTTCGCAAAAGCACGCCCGACAGCGTTGTTGTTGTAATCCATCAAACGCTCAAAGTGCTCATTTCCAGGCTTCGTTTCTTGAGCATCCGTCACCTCCAAGGCAAATTCAGGACCAAAGGCCTCCGTCAGCATAAAACTCCACAGCGTGTGCCTCAACGCATCCTGTTTCCAATGGTCGCCATTGTAATATTGGACAGAAATTTTACGCGCTCGCTCGGTAATCATCGCAATTATGGGCACCCGAAGCGGATACAAACTCACCATCTTCACTTGGTCGTCGGATAGATGAATACGCATCGCCTTCGCCACGTTTCTCACATCATCCTCGCTAAAGCGGAGCCGAAACTCCTTCCCGAGCCGTTCCGAATAAATCCGGGTGGGGATATCTTTCGCCCCAACTTTCACAAATACCTTCCCACTAAACTTAAAACCACCCTTGGTTTGGTTGTGCTGGAAAAGCGCCACCACGTTCGAAAACAACTCCCGAACCGCCTCCCGAGGTTTGATCAAGGGCACGCTCGCCAAAAACACCTCACCGTCACTAAAACGATCAAAAGGCAACTCTTTAGGAATATCTGATTTGTGAAACTGCACCTCAAACCCGTGCATTTTTATACTCCCCCGCATCGTAAAAGGATTCGTCAGCGACACCGTAATCTCATCGCATCGGAACGTAGATGACAGACGGTGTCTATCGTTAGGTTTTAAGTCGAAATTTACAGCCACATTTTCAGCCGATACAGAACGGAGCCACGGCGATACTTTAATTTTTGAATAGTCCACCCCGTCAATCACCACGCCCATACTCCGCGTCCTTTCCTGAATCTTTGGCAACACAAATTCAAAAACCTTCGGAGCTAAAAAACTCGCCACAGCCCAAACAACACCCCACACCAAAACCACCTTCCACAGGTATTTTCGGAAAATTCCTATCAATCGAGCCATACGCGGAAAAAAACTCGCACGAATCCGAGCAAACATCAAATAGATAAGCTCTTGACTCTTCCGCTTTGTGATCCATCTTTTGCCCATGAACGTTCTCGTCGTCGGAGGCGCAGGCTACATCGGCAGCCACTGCGTTAGACAACTCCAATCAGCCGGTCACACTCCTTTTGTTCTCGATAACCTTGTTTACGGTCACCGTGCAGCGGTAGCCGCTGACATTCCTTTCTTTGATGAAGACCTCGGCAACCGCGCCGCTGTCGCTAAAATTCTCAAAGAAAACAATATCGACATCGTTATGCACTTCGCCGCGTTTATCAACGTCGGAGAATCCGTCAACGTCCCACTCAAATACTACGAAAACAACGTAGGCAACACGATCCAGCTCCTGCTCGCCATGACAGATGCTGGGGTGAAAAAGTTTGTCTTTTCTTCCACCTGCGCAACGTATGGTGAGCCAGACACTCTTCCTCTCGTCGAAGACCTTCCACAATCCCCCATCAACCCATACGGGGCTACCAAACTTCACGTGGAACACATCCTTCAAGATCTTGCCCGCTCTGGCGAAATTTCATCGGCAGTTTTCCGCTACTTCAACGCATCTGGTGCTGCTGAGGACGGAACCATCGGTGAAGACCACTTCCCTGAAACCCACCTGATCCCGCTTGCTATCTTTGCGGCTACGGGTCAACGCCCCGCCCTCAAGATTTTCGGAACGGACTACCCAACTCCCGACGGCACTTGCCTGCGCGACTACATCCACGTCGATGACCTGTCCCGCGCTCACATCGCCGTGTTTGACAAGCTCGAGGCCGATAACACATTTGTCCACTACAACCTTGGAACGGGCAAACCTACCTCCGTGCGTGAGATTCTCGACGCTGTGGAAAAAGTCACCGGACTTCCCGTCCCAGCAGATGAGGCTCCACGCCGTGCGGGCGACCCACCAGCACTTTATGCGGACAACACCAAAGCCCGCGAGGAACTTGGCTGGGAACCCCAACACATGGACATCGAGTCCACCATCGCCAGCGCTTGGAAATGGCACCAAAGCCACCCCGATGGCTACGGCGATCCCAAAGGGTAATCAAGAGATAATCATCCCCATTTCATCTTTTTTCTCAAAACGCCGAGCCCTCACCGCTCGGCGTTTTTTTGAGTTAGCACAAACAAAGAAAGAGCACCAGCTCGCCCCCAAGCTCCACACGCTCTAAATTTAAAAATTATCCTAGAATTCCCCCCATTTCTGGATATAGAATGGCATCACAAACGTTAAATTTACAGATTCACCTTTTATTTTAATTTTCCTTCTACCATGGACACAGAACTACGCTACTGCCAAGACTACTTTGCCTACTCCCGCCGCGTCACCCGCGAACTTAAAATTGGAGCCATCGGTATAGGCGATCGCAACCCGATCCGCCTCCAGTCAGTTCTCTCAACAAACCCTTTAAACACGGAGGAATGCATCGATCAAATCATTCAACTCACCGATGATGGATGCGAGCTTGTCCGCGTCGTTGTAAGAACAAAAGAAGAAGCGGCCAACTTGGGAAGCATCACAAAAGGGGTGAAAGATTCTGGCTACATCACCCCCATCATCGCTGATGTCCGAGGCGATACAGAGCTCGCGCTCGAAGCCGCTCAATGGGTAGATAAAATCCGCATCAATCCATGCCATTTTGTCGACACCCAAGAATTTTCTCAGGTTGTTAAACTCTGCAAATCTTTAGGCTGCGCCATGCGCATCGGCTCAAACTACGGATCACTTCAAGGCAAAGATATCGACCTCGCCAACGACAGCCCAGAGGCCATGGTCGAGCGTGCCATCCAGCTTGCCCAAATCGCCCGCGACCTCGATTACCATGCGTTCTGTTTTTCCATGAAAGCTGGCGAACCTAAGTTCATGATTGAAGCTTACCGACTCCTCGTCGCGCGCCTCAACCAAAATGGACCTAGCTGGAATTACCCAATCCACCTTGGAGTCACCAAAGCGTGCGACCGCCAAGATGGACGTATCAAATCAGCCATCGGAATCGGATCCCTCCTCGCCGACGGCATCGGCGACACGATCCGCGTCACGCTTTGTGATAACGAGCAAGACGAGCTTCCCGTTGCTCTCGCCATTATTGATGACATTCAAAACTCCTACCTCTACTCCGCAGGCACAGGCGCTCAACGCAGCCCGCTTCGTTACAACCCATTCGCTTACTCTCGCAGAAAAACACAAACTGTAGACGTCAACGGGTGCATCGTTGGCGGAGAAAACCCCGTTCGGATTTTCACAAACCGCATCAAATGGAACAAGCTCTCCCGCAAGATGGATCAACTCGGAGAAATCACACCTGAAGCCGTTCTTGAAGACTCCCGAGTCATTGCCGTAGACCCATACGACACCGATACCATCCTCATGATCAATGCCATGGCGGAACCTCAGCTTGTCACCGTGGCAGATGGCATCCGTGGAGCCGCCGTAATTCACGCGTTCCGCCTTCTCGCCAACAAGCTTTCAGAGCGCCACCCCATCCTGATCAAAGACACCCTGCGTCCGCTCGACAAACGTCCGCGCTCACCGCTCACCGCCCAGACAAAAGCATCGCGAAATATCGGCTCACTTCTCTGCGATGGCATCGGGGACGCCGTGCTCATCCAAGGGGAATCCAACCCAGAAAAAAGCCTTCAACTCGCATTTGATATCTTACAAGCCATGGGACACCGTAGCTAAAACGACTTACAAAGCTTACTCTATTTAACCAACGATCTCATGACTACTCAATCACTTCACTACTGCCAGGACTACTTCGCCTACTCAAGACGCGACACCCGCGAAATCACCGTCGGAAACGTCGGGATCGGGGGCGACAACCCAATCCGTGTGCAGTCCATGATCACCTCCGACACCATGGACACGGACACCTGCGTTCAGCAAATTCTCGACCTCGCTGCAGCAGGATGTGAAATTGCCCGCATCACAGCCCAAACCAAAGTTTACGCGGCCAACCTCGAACACATCCGCGATGGAGTCCGCGCCGCTGGATGCGATATTCCGCTGGTCGCCGATATTCATTTCAAACCCGACGCAGCCCTCGAAGCCGCCAAATGGGTGGAAAAAGTCCGCATCAACCCCGGCAACTATTCCGATAAAAAGAAAGGTGAAATCCGCGAATACAGCGACGATCAATACAACGAGGAACTCGAACGCATCCGAGAAGATTTCACCCCGCTCGTCAACCTCTGCAAAGAACTCGGCCGCGCCATGCGCATCGGCACCAATCACGGGTCACTCTCCGACCGCATCATGAACCGCTACGGCGACACACCGCTCGGCATGGTCGAAAGCGCACTCGAATTTGCCCGCATCGCCCGCGAAAACGATTACCACAATTTCTGTTTTTCCATGAAAGCCTCCAATCCAAAAGTGATGATTGAGGCATACCGACTCCTCGTTGCCCGACTCAACCAAGAAGGTCCCGATTGGAATTACCCCATCCACCTTGGAGTCACCGAAGCGGGTGACGGCGAAGACGGACGCATCAAATCCGCAATTGGAATCGGCTCACTCTTAGCCGATGGCGTTGGCGACACCATCCGCGTCTCTCTCACGGAAGATTCCGTGCACGAAATCCCCGTCGCCCAGGCCATCATCGACAGCATTGAAAATTCTCATCTCCCCAACGACCCTCCAGGATCACAGCGAGGCCCTCTGAGCTACGATCCCTTCTCTTACACCCGCCGCAACAGCCATGAAATCACAATCAACGGCAAAAAACTCGGCGCATCCAACACCATCCGCGTGTTTACGAGTCGTGAAAAATGGGAGGCTCTAGGCGATAAAATCAACGACCTTGGAGACTTCACTCCCGAAGCCATTGTCGAAGACTCTGAAATCATTGCGGTAGATCCGTTTGATACCGATGCCGTTATGAAAATCAACGCCATCCCAGAGCCAAGGCTCGTCACGGTTGCGGATGGAGCGGCCTACAACGCTGCAGACATCCACGCATTCCGTCTCCTCGCCAACAAACTCTCCGCACATCACCCAATTCTTCTCAAAGATACACTCACTCCGGCCACGGAGGACAGCGAAGACTCGCTCCCCATCCTTCTCCGAGCTGCCCGAAACATTGGATCACTCCTCTGCGATGGCATAGGCGACGCGATTCTGATCCAAGGCGAGCACCGTCCCGAGCCCAGCCTCCGACTCGGCTACAACATCCTGCAAGCTGCCGGCGCTCGACTTTTTAAAACCGACTACGTCGCCTGCCCGTCCTGCGGTCGCACACTTTTCAACCTACAAGAGACCACCCAAAAAGTCCGCGCTGCCACAGGCCACCTCAAAGGTGTCCGCATCGCCATCATGGGTTGTATCGTCAACGGTCCTGGGGAAATGGCTGATGCCGATTTTGGTTATGTCGGCGGAGCACCTGGGAAAATCAACCTCTACGTAGGCAAGCAAGCCGTGCAATTCAACATTCCCGAGGAAGAGGCCGTTGATAAACTCATCGACCTCATCCGCGAACACGGGAAGTGGATTGACGCGAAATAATCAACGCCCAACAGACAGCTTAAAGCAAGGAACGGGCAACCCTTCCTTGCTTTTTAGCGTCACCTTTGGCGTGTTGCTCCATGCGTAACGCACATGGATGGGCGCAGGCACTTCTTTTGAAAAAACGGACACGGTATCGGCACCAACAATCTTTGCCTCGGCAGGCTTAAACACACCGTCTTTTCCAGCGACCTCAAATCCTGGCAATGCCTCCTTTGGCGACACCAAACCACCACCCACATCTTTGAAGGTAATCGTAATCGACCCTTTCTTAGCCTGAGAGGAAACTGCGGTTGGACTGTAAGCCAACACTTTTTTCCCATAGGTATCTTTCAGCGCTAACAACGCCAATCGACGACCGACTTCTGGTTTGTTTTTCGGGTGAATGTCTTTGGGGTTACCAATATCAATCGTCACCGCCATTCCCACATTTTTAATTTTTTGATCTGCCTCAGACTGCGCCAGCCAAATTCCAGGAAGCCATTCTGCTTGATCCTTGCTGTAAGAAAATGGAGCTAACTGGACAAAGTAAAATGGCATATTCTCCCCCCAATGTTGACGCCATCCATGGATCAACGCCTTCATGCGATGGAAATAGAGCATTCCATCCCTTCGGTTTGCCTCACCCTGATACCAAATCACCCCTTTGATCGGCATTTGCGCGATTGGATGAATCGAGACATTATACAAGCTGGGCCATGGGCTATGAATGCTTGCCTTGGCCTTGCTCAAATCGATCGACTTCATTTTCTGATACTCCTTCGCAAGCTCCGGCACCGATTTCCATCCAGCATCCGTCGTCCAAGGTTCGATCTTAGATCCTCCAGAAGAACTGGCAACCAAACCAATGGGCACTTCTTTCAGTTGCTCTTGGAGAGATTTTCCAAAGAAATAAGCCGTCGCAGAAAATCCACCCCACAACCCCGTATTTTTCAAAGTCTCTGGCGAACACACTTTCCAACCGGAACTTTCTAGAAAATCTTTCCGAGGCGTTGCAGATTGCGACACGTCCTTCTTCCAAGCTTTTACTCTATTGGGATTGGTCACATAAAACAACCGAAGCGTCGGAGAATCGGCCTTTTCGATCTGCTTCGAAAACTTTCCCGTCTGCTTAACTCCCATCTCCATGTTAGATTGCCCCGAGCAAAGCCAAACATCTCCCATGAGAAGGTTTTCCAGTTTGATTTCGTTTTCACCTTTCACGGTTAAAGTGAACGCTTTGCCCAAACCACGCTTAGGAAAACTCACTTTCCAATTCCCCTTCTCATCCGCCGTCACGGT
Organism: uncultured Verrucomicrobiales bacterium; assembly: GCA_964583225.1. GTDB lineage: Bacteria > Verrucomicrobiota > Verrucomicrobiia > Verrucomicrobiales > Akkermansiaceae > Oceaniferula. The sequence continues at coordinate 15,134 of CAZOWD010000010.1, forward strand.
AGCAGATTGATCGGCTAAGGTCACCGTTACTTTTTCTCCAGGATCGGCCCACCCCCACACAGGGATCGGCACATCGCGCTGAAGCACCATGTTCGAGGTGAATATTTGAGGCAACGAAACCTCAGCACTCGCTGGCAATCCGCCGAGAACGACCCCACCAACACACAAAGAAAATAAGATTTTTTTCATTCTCTCAATTACGCAAACATCTTTAAAAATTTTTCAAAAGAATCATGGCTGACACCAAATAACTCTTACGGAATCAAAACGTAATCGAGCTTTTGAAATCACCTGTTTCAGATCATCTCGTTGCTTTCTCATCAGTTCAATTTCCTCGTCTCCTACATGGTCGTTCATCTCGCTCAGAGCAACTAAACGGTCAATCTCTGCAGAGAGTTTCGTCGCTGCAAGCTCTTGAGCATTTTCAATCACACTTAATTTTTGCTGCTCAACCATGGCGTGACACCGATCCAGCATCATCGGTAAAATCTTTCTGCGAAATGCTTCTTGGTTTAACAGTTTATGCAAATCTCCCGATCTCAACTGGCGGGCACTCACATGAAAATCATCTGTCCGATCTTCTCCCGTATGATCCACCTGCACCCGAATCGGAGTGACCGGTAAAAACCGATCGCTATGCAGAGACGCGGGAGCAACACACTCCACCACCGCATAAGCTTCGAGTAAAATTCCTTTCATGGGCGCACCCTCCCACACTCCGAAAGAGGCATTTCCAGCCTCCGAGGTCAGAAGCAAATCCAACGCCGTCCTCGCCATGGGGTGATCCCAACTCATAAATGAAGTATCTTCCCGCGATAACGCACGGGTTCGATCAAAGGTCACGTTCAACCCCTCATCAGGCAAACTGGGAAAAGAATCCGTAATCAAATGCCCTGGAAGCAAGAGGTAAGATCGACTCACCAACTCCTCAACATGCAAGCCAAAGTGATCCCACAAACGAACCAAAAACGCCTCGGATGCCAGATCACGATCCATTTCTTGAATCTCTTGTATCTGCTCCTGCGCCAATTCTGGCCGATTTGAGTTCAGCTCGAGCAGTCGATCATACCCACGCCCTAACTTTTCAGCTACCCGCTCGCGACATTGCCGTGACACTTCAATAAATGCCACAAGCGAAGGTTCGTGCATCCCCGCATGCGGAGGAGGTCCACCCAACTCGCGCATGATTTCCGTGGCTCCGTGCAAGCTCTGCTCGAAAGCATTGAGCCCCTCGTGATACCACCGCGCCAACACCTCGCCATACGTCCCCTTCACATAAGGCACGTGAATGTGAATGGTTTCCGTTTGACCGATCCGATCCAAACGCCCAATCCGTTGCTCCAAAAGCTCTGGGTTATCGGGCAAATCAAACAACACAAGGTGGTGAGCAAACTGAAAGTTTCGTCCCTCGCTCCCAATCTCCGAACAAATCAAAATTCGGGCACCATCTTCCTCTGAAAAATACGCCGCCGACCGGTCGCGCTGAAGCAACGTCATACCTTCATGAAAATGCGCACATTTTATGTTAACAGCCTGCTGCAATTTTTCTGAAATCTGTTCAGATAACTCGCGGGTTCGGCAAATCAACAGCACCTTTTCTTCGCCCAATTTTTTTAATAACTCTACAAGCCATGGGATTTTCACTGAGAGGTCATCCCCCTCACCCGCATCTTCGAGTTCAACCAACGTCGCCTTTCTCTCGGGAAAACCGCTAAGCGCAGCCCGCGTATTCCGAAACATCACGCGCCCCGTCCCAAAAGTATCCAACAAATCCCGAATCAACAAATCACGCGCCGATTCATCACCTCCGTCCAGAGCTAGGCAATGGTCGTGAATCCGTTCAGATTTAGAAATAAACAACGCGCGATCCTCCGCGCTCAGAGGTTCGCCTTTCTCCAATCGCGCCACGGCATCCGCCACCCGCTCAAAGTGATCGGCCTCACTCTGAAACGATTCCATATCCGTGTAGCGCTCAGGATCCAACAAACGCAAACGAGCAAAGTGCCCCTCAGCGCCTAACTGCCGAGGAGTTGCAGTCAACAGTATCACGCCCTCAGTTTTCCGAGCCAATCCCTCCACAAGTTGATAAGCTGCACTCGGTTCCTTCACACTCCATTCCAAATGATGGACCTCATCCGCGATCAATAAATCCCAACCCGCCTCAATCACCTGCTGAGAGCGCTTCGCATTTCCAGCAAGAAAATCCACGCTACACAAAACCAACTGGCTATCTAAAAACGGATTACACTCGCCTTCGCCCTCTATCGCCCGACACCGCTCCTCGTCAAACAAACTAAACAACAGGTTAAAACGGCGCAACAACTCCACAAACCACTGGTGCAACAGAGGCTCAGGCAATAAAATTAAAACGCGATCCGCCCGCCCCGTCAGGTGCAAGCGGTGCATCACCAAACACGCTTCTATCGTTTTCCCCAACCCCACTTCATCCGCCAACAAAACCCGAGGTTTCATTCGGGATGCCACCTCCCCAGCGATATACATTTGGTGCGGGATCAAATCCACCCGACCTCCCACAAAGCCACGCACTGGAGATTTTAACACATCACACTGACGCTGAAGCGCCTCCACGCGCAGATCATAAGTATTTAAATCATCCACCCGACCGCCTAAAAGCCGATCTTCTGGACGAGAAAAGCTCATCGTATCGGACAACCGATCCTCCCCCACCTCGCGTCCACCGCAGAGGTAAATCAACAAATGATCCACTTCCAACACCTCATCGATCTCAAGAACATCGCCATTATGCGTCTCCAACGTCTCTCCGGCCTTCAACGCCACGCGGCGCAACGGAGCACTTTCCAGAGCATACTGACGCCGCTCGCCCACCGCAGGAAATAACACTTCCACCCGCTTAAATTTCACATCCAACATAATCCCCAGCCCCAACTCGGGCTCGGTTTCACTTACCCAGCGCTGGCCAGGGACAATTTTTGAGGTATCGATCATGATTTTTTTATAGTAACTCAAACTACACCATCACCCTATCTCTGCAACCTCAAGATGCGCAAGAAAGATCATCAAAAATACACAACACGCCCCAATCCCTTGACAGATCCAACTTTGAACCTAAAACCCATCCCATGTCCGCCGCTCCTGAATCTATAGCCAGTGCCAGTGAACTCGTTGTTCGTTACAGCTCACACACCGTTCTCGATGGCGCAACGCTCGCCATTCACGCAGGCGATCGCATCGGAATGGTCGGGCGAAACGGATGTGGCAAATCCACATTCCTCAAAATCGCAGCAGGCACCGCCGAACCAGATTCAGGAACATTCACCCGCAAACGGGGGCTCATCACGGGCTACCTGCCCCAAGAATTTGAACTCGACGACACCGCAACCGTGCACGACGCCGTGCTCTCTGGCGCCCAACACGTTCTCGACCTCATCGAAAAATACGAAAACACACCCGCCGATAGCCATCTCAGCTCTGAACTACTGGACAAAATCAACCACCTCGAAGGATGGGATCTCGAACACCGCGCCCAAAGCCTTCTCAGTAACCTACACGCGCCAGCTCCCGACCGCATCGTAGGCACTCTCTCAGGTGGAGAAAAACGCCGCGTAGCCCTCTGCCGAGCTCTTCTCGCACGACCCGACTTTCTAATTCTCGACGAGCCAACCAACCACCTCGACACCGAATCTATCGAGTGGCTTGAAACCTTTTTATCTCGCTACCACGGAGCTTGCCTCTTTGTAACCCACGACCGGTATTTCCTCGACCGCATCTCCAACCGCATCGTCGAAATCCGACGAGGAAAATGCGATAGCTATCAAGGAAACTACACCGAATACCTTCTCAGCCGGGCCGAACGAGACATGGCGGAAGCCCGAAACGAACACAAACGTCAGCGGTTTCTCAAACGCGAACTCGAATGGGTGCGCCGTGGGCCAAAAGCCAGAACCACAAAAGCCAAAGACCGCATGGATCGGTATTTTGAAATCGCCGATCAAGAAGCCCCCGAAGAAGAACTCGACGTGGATCTCATCATCCCCGTCCCACCAAAGCTCGGCAATAAAATCATCGATGTGCGCGATGTCAGCATGGGGTTTGACAACGAACCTCTCCTCTTTTCAAACATCAACCTCAGCTTAGAGGGCAAACAACGCATTGGAATCGTCGGTCGCAACGGAGCGGGAAAATCCACGCTCATCAACATCATCCTCGGCCGACTCGCCCCGCTCACGGGAAAAGTCGATATCGGCATCAAAACCGACATCAACTTCATCGACCAAAACCGACTGATGCTCGATAACGACAAATCCGTTTTTGAAGAAGTTGGCGAAGGACAAGAAAACGTCCGACTCGGAGATGAAACGCTCGGGCTTCGCGCCTACCTACGCCGGTTCCTCTTCACTGAAGAACGCATCAACACCAAAATTGGACTTCTTAGCGGAGGCGAACGGAGCCGAGTTATGCTCGCCAAAATCCTCAAGCGCGGCGGCAATGTTCTCGTTCTGGACGAACCCACCAACGACCTCGACCTCAACACGCTCCGCCTTCTCGAAGAAGCACTCGTCGGCTTCCAAGGGTGCGTCATCGCCGTAAGCCACGACCGATACTTTCTGAACCGAGTCTGCACCGACATCTTAGCCTTCGAAGGCAACGGGATCGTCACGCACCAAGTGGGCAACTACGACTACTACATCGAAAAGAAAAAACAACGCTCGGCCTACCAAACAAACAGCATCGCCAGCGCAAAAACAGCCAAGCCCAAACCCGCACGCAAGGAACGCCCACGCAAACTGAAATGGGCAGAGGAACGCGAACTCGAAACCATCGAAGAAACGATTCTCGAAGCTGAAGAAAAAGTTGCCAAACTCGAAGCTGCTTTTGAAGCTCCTGATTTCTACGAAAAACACGCCAATGATTGGCAAGAACTCGAAGCCGAACTCAAAGCCTCAAAAGAGGCTGTCACCGCGCTCTACGCTCGCTGGGAAGAGCTAGAAGCCATCCGCGAAGCCTCCGAAAAATAACCCGACCAAACAACGGGCAGAATCGGCAGATTTCACCACAAAAATCCTCACAATCGTTGATTTTTCAACAAACACCCCCTCAAAAAGTTGACAGTCAACTTTTTTACCGAGGGATATTTTTCTCGTTTCAATATGCCCGTCGCTACTCGCTACTCGCTACCAAGCTTCCTCCCCCCAAAATAAAAAAGAAGCCAGCCACCTTTACGGTCAACTGACTCCTTTTCGTTTTTAAAGTGATCTTTTTTCTAAAGAAAATTAATCCATATCTTTTTTCTTCAGAGCCTTATCGAGATGGCCTAAGAACTTCGATACAGTATTATAACGAGATGCGGTAAACCGCTCAAATTCGTTACCATCGGCATCAAACAAAATCACGGTAGGCACTCCGCCCACTTTGTATTTTGCCAAAACCTTCTGGTTTTTAGCATACAGCTCTTTATTGCCCCTTGGGATATCAATCTTCACAAGGATGAATTTCTCAGAAGCCTTCGTCATAAATTCTTTTTTCGAGAAGACATTCTTGTGCATCATCATGCAAGGCGGGCACCAATCGGACCCAGTAAATTCTACCAAAACGGGCTTTTTATCCGTTTTTGCTTTGGCAAGAGCCGCATCAACGTCGGTCATCCATCCGCTGCCAGCCATGGCTGCGCTGGAAAGAATAAAAAGGGCGAGTGTTGTCGTTATGAATGTTTTTATCGCTTTCATCATAAGTTAAACGTCTCAAAGAGCCCATTTATTCCAAAATATTCCAAATTTCTCGAAAAAAATTTCAACCCCTGCTATTCTCCGCGCATGCAGAAACTACTCGTAGCCACCAAAAACGCCCATAAAACCTCAGAAATCCGCGCAATGCTCGGCGAAAAATTTGAAGTAAGCGACCTTTCATCTCACCCCGAACTTCCCGAAGTTGAAGAAACCGGCAGCACGTTTCTCGAAAATGCCACACTCAAAGCAGTAGAAATCAGCCAACAAATCCCAGGAATCGTTCTCTCTGACGACTCAGGGCTCGAAGTTGACGCACTCGACGGCGCTCCTGGCGTTTACTCGGCTCGCTTTGCTGGCCCAGAGAGCAGTGATGCCGACAACAACGCCAAGCTCATCGCCGACCTCTCAGACATCGCCGACCCCGCCCAACGCACTGCCCGCTTCCGCTGCACCATGGTGCTCGCCGAGGCTGGAAAAGTGCTCGCCCACTTCGACGGTTGCGTAGAAGGAATCATTATCGACACCCCACGTGGCGACAATGGATTCGGCTACGATCCACTCTTCGTCCCCGAAGGGTTTGATAAAACCTTCGCCGAACTCGGAAGCGACACAAAAAACGAACT
>CAZOWD010000011.1:0-21227 GCA_964583225.1 uncultured Verrucomicrobiales bacterium
CATCCAACATCAAGCTTCGGTTATCCATCGGTTTATCCATAACCAAAGACGCCAAAGACCTCTTTTGCTCAACAGCCGTCGTATAAATAAAAGGTAAATATGCGGTACCGATTGGCTTCCGTCCCGATTTCACAAAATCATACTGAGAATCGGCAAAGTCTCGCCCTCCTACGTATGCCAAAACAGCTCCAGTCTTATTTTCAATCATTAACCCAGCCCCCTGCAAATACTCAGGAGGTCCACTTCCCCGCTTATAATCCTTATGCAAAGGGTGTTTATAACCCTTTTGCTTCTCAGCAGCATCTAACTGTCTGGCCAAGCTTTGCTCCATCGCACGCTGAGCATCCAAATCAATCGTGGTATAAATCTTAAACCCACCCTCGGTCATAGCATCCTCACCCAACAGCTCACGGGTAAAACCAGCAATCCGATCATACAAATGCGAGGCTCCTCGACGAATGGGTTTTGGATGAACCTCCACGGGCTTCGACACAGCCTCCTTATATTCGGCTTTTGTGATATAACCCTCATCCCTCATACGACCAAGAACCTGATCCCTATTTTTTCTATTTTCCTCCTTACTATTTAACGGAGAAATTCGCGTTGGATTTCGAATACAAGCCACCAACGACGCACACTCGGACGCCGTTAAATCACGCGGTTCTTTTCCAAAATAACCGAGAGCTGCAGATCTAATTCCGTAAAATCCACTACCAAAAGGAATTCGGTTTAAGTAAAATTCCAAAATTTCATACTTAGAATAACGCTGCTCTATCCGCATTGCTAAAAATGCTTCCACAGCCTTACGTTCCAAACCACCTTCGCCCCGCTTGTCTGCTTCCTCTTTAAGGTGGAAGGCATTTCGAGCCAACTGCTGAGTAATCGTACTGGCTCCCTGAGTTTGGCGCCCTGCCCGGTAGTTCAAATACGCTGCTCGGAGCACACCCAAGCGATCCACGCCATCGTGCTCAAAAAATCGCTGATCCTCACCAGAAATTAACGCGTGAATCATCACCTCTGGCACATCCTTAATGCTGATTTTATCTCTATTTTCTACAAAAATCCGCCCCAACTCTCGACCTTTCCGATCAAGAATAAGACTCACCACCTCCACGTCATCAATCTTACTCAAATCATAACCTGCCGCACGATCTCGAAAATCTTTTGTGAAGATCTGAAACCCCACAAATCCGCCAACGGCACCAACCACTCCCAAAATGAAAAGGTAGATTAGCCATTTCGGCTTGAAAAAAAACTTTTTCCGCCGCTTTCTGTTGCTCCTAGAACGATCGTCACCCATATTTTCTATATTAAAATTCCCAGAGTGTGAATTGTCAATAGCGATCTACACTCCCGAACAGCCCTTTTCATAAACTCATCAGTCCATGAACGCAACCACAGCTTTTTCAATTCCACCTACGCCACCGACTCCGCTTTTTGAAAAAATTTGCAAAAAACTCCAAAATGGAGCCAAAATCTCATTTTACGACTACATGGCAACCGCCCTTTACGATCCGATTCACGGATATTACGGCACCGAAAAACAACGAGTTGGCAAACAAGGCGATTTCATCACAAGCGTAAGTGTGGGTTCCTGTTTTGGCATGATTCTCGCTAGAAGACTTCACGCATTTTGGAAACAATCTGAAAAAAAATCTCCCTTTCACATCATCGAATCTGGCGCCAATAACGGAGCGCTCTGCGCAGATATTCTCTGCGAAATTAAAAATTTTGATCCCGAGTTTTACTCTGCGGTCCACTACCATCTCATTGAAACCACACCCGCGCTCATCAAAGCGCAACAGCAAGCGCTAGAGCCCCACTTTGCAGGCAAATTTACATCCCATTCGAGCCTTCAAGAAATCAATCACCTTCACGGAGCTATCCTCTCCAACGAACTCATCGACGCCTTTCCTGTCGAACTCATTCGATTCGAAAACAAACAATGGAAACAACTCCAAGTCACGCTCAATGCTGAAAAAGAACTCACGCTTACAGGGCAAGAAATAACCAACCCCAAACTTAACGCATTTTGCAAGAACCTAGGCAATCACTTTCCCGAGGGATACACCACAGAATACTCACCCGATGTCGAAAATTTCACCCGCGACGCCTCCAACGCTTTATCTTCGGGGCTTTTTATCACCATCGACTACGGACATTCTAGAGAAGACCTCTACCATCCTGACCGAATCACAGGCACACTCCAAACTTACTACCAGCACCAAAAATCAGACAACCCACTCATCAATCCAGGCGAAATAGACATCACCACGCATATCGATTTCACCCATCTTATAGAAGCTGCAGAAGCCCAAGGATTCCAAAACCCCACCTTACGGACTCAGGCCAGCTACCTCACAGATCACGCTAGGGAATGGCTTCTCGATATTGAAAATCCCGACACCCCAACGCCCCCAGAAACACCCAACCTTTTGCGTCAATTCCAAACCCTCATTCACCCCGCCATGCTCGGCACTAAATTCACCGTTTTAGAAATGAGCAAAACGGACCAAGATGCCAGCACGCACGCTTGACTCTTCACTCGTGATTGCTGACTCTATAACGCCCATGCGCATCGATATCATCACCCTATTTCCTGAAACAGCTATCGCCCCGCTCAGCGAAAGCATTATCCGCCGAGCTCAGGACAAAGGAATCATCGAAATTCAAGCTCATCAGCTCCGAAACTGGGCCACGGGCAAACACAAAAAAACTGACGAACCACTCTGCGGTGGAGGACAAGGAATGTTGCTCAAACCCGAACCTATCTTTGCCGCGGTTGAAGAACTCCAGCGTCCCTACACTCGAGTTCTTCTCATGACCCCTCAGGGCAAGCCGTTCAAACAGGCCGATGCCCAACGTCTCAGCACCTGCGAGCATCTCATCATTCTTTGCGGTCACTACGAGGGCGTAGATCACCGCGTCATCGAAACTCTCGTCGATGAAGAAATTTCCCTTGGCGATTTTGTATTAACCAATGGCGCTATCGCTGCCGCAGTAGTGACCGATGCCATAACTCGACTGCTCCCCGGCGCTTTAGGTGATTCCCGATCATCAGAAGAAGAATCTTTCTCTGATCCCAACCTTCTGGAAGCCCCTGCCTACACAAAACCCAATAATTTCAGAGGCATGGAAGTCCCACCAGTTCTCCTTAGCGGAAATCATGCCAAAATTGCAGCTTGGAAAAAAGAACAAGCGATAAAACGCACTCGAGCGAACCGCCCTGACCTACTAAGCTAAACAAATCCAACTTTCACATTTTCCTTCTATTGCTGTATTGTGTTATCCCATAAATATGATTAACATAGCTTTAGTATCCTATTTAAGACCTTCCCAAGAATGAGCCAATCGAAAACACCAACCTCAAAACCTAGATTACCTCGGCAAAAAAAACTCCGTTGGCAAAAACGATTATTTTTCACCACTCTCATCATCACATTGCTCGTCGGCATCCTTCAGGGACCCGGCCTCAGATATGCAGCCACAACGGGGATAGCCAAAGGGTTAACTAGCGCAGGACTTGAAGGATCCTTTATTGTCGATGGCAGTTTATTTTCAGGCATTCAACTTCTCGACGTCCACATTAAAGGAAAAGGACAACTCCGCGAACTTCATGTCGGAAAGCTAACCGTCGAATACAAACTGAGCCGACTCATTCGCGGAAAAATCGACGCCTTAGTGGCCGACAACATCCATGTTTGGGTTGATCTCAATCAACACGACCCCAACAAAACTGAAAAACCTGAAGATACCGATGATAGCCCTAGCGAGGTCAATTTAGAGAAAATTCGCCAGATGGTATTGCCGATAGGCCTCAACATCACGCATAGCTCCATCTTAATTTCACAAGGAGATGATCACCTTTGGAATGTTAAAGAATTTTCCATTACACACGCCCGAGGAGCCGAAGATTTTAATCTCTTTTTTGGAGAGTTTATCGATTTAGATGACAACACCACGGTCAACCAAGAAACGGTTCTTACTTGGGAACACAACCGCGTCTGCCTTACTCATTTTCCTCTCCACAGCAAGGTTCAACTCTCCGAGGTCATTTGTGTTCTGGACAATATCACCCCCACCCACATTCAAGTCAAAACAAGCTGGGAAAACAGTGATTTCACCATCAACCTCGATCACCTAAAAAAAGCACGCATTGAGCTTACTCAGGGGGAAATCATCTTGGATCGTCTCGCGCCCCTTCTCAAAAAAAATGGCATAACTCCCGCGTTTGGAGGATCCATCAACGAACTCAACATCTCCGTCCCCGATATCATGGCTCCTCCAGCCAAAATGCGTGCAGATCTTCGAATTACGGGCCAGCAACTCTATTGGGAAAAATATAAAATCCAACGCCTTCACATCAATGCTTCTATGGCAGATGCACGCGTCGAGATTAACTCTGAGCTCAACGTTGCCCAAGAAAAAGCTAGTGCGATAAAAGCGATCGCAACCCTAGACACATCCAACCCCGCAACGGCTTCAGATTGGACAAGCTGCTGGCACAATGCCAAAGCTGAAATCGAACTCTCCATTCACGAGCCCGAAAAAATTGTTGCTTGGGCTGGCGTAGCCAACCCTCCTGGTGGGTGGCCCACCGGAGCCATTCACCTTTTTGCAAAAGGCTCACTCATCGGGGATCAACCTGGTGACGCATCTGCTCAATTAGAATGGCTCACGCCTCACTGGGCGAAGCTCGACTCAAAAGATATTCGCCTCACCGCAACTTGGGACCATACCCAACAGTCTGCTGCCATCAACCTAGTAGCCTCTCAACTAGCCTCCGGAAATGTCACGGCCTACGCAGAATACTCAGTCCCTACAAAAAAATACTCAGGCAACTTTCACATCAAGGACCTCGATATCAAAAAACTTCAACCAGCCCTCAAGCTCTTCAAACTCGAAACGCCCCGAGCAGGCTTGGTCAACTTGACTTGGAACGGAAAAGGCACGGGTGGCGACCTACAATCCTACGAAGGGACAATCACTGCCGACATCCAAAAGCTCGATGCCGAGCCTACAAGCGCCAAACAAAATCAATCGCCCCCCAAATCTAATATCAAACTCACCGCAGAATATTCTCCGGGGCTCAATCTCAAAATCGACGACCTCCAAGTTTCCAGAGCAAATCTAACGCTCAAACTCAATGGTAGCTGGCAAGACAACTGGGTAAAAATCCCCCTACTCGAACTTCACGATACCAAAGGCATACTCGCTAAGGGTTCAATCACACTGCCACTCTCTCACGACATCAAATCTCTCGACACGCTTCGCGCCCAACCCGGCGACATCGACATCGCTCTTGATATTGACAAGCTACCATTTTCTAACATTTTCAAACAACTCCCCAATGTTAAACAACCCGTCACGGGCAACCTCACCTCTCACCTCAAAATCACAGGCACACTTGCAGAACCGAGCCTTAATTTCATAACTCAAGCAAAGTCTATCAAAGTGATCGGCAAAGAGACACTCCCAGAAACGGGTGTCGAAATTAAACTTTTCACCAAAAATAAAACCGTCTTTTTAGAAGGACTCGTAGACCCCAAAGGACACCAAAAAGTCAACCTTTCTGGACAAATCCCATTCAACCTCAACCAGTGGATCGATCAACCTGATTCATTTCTAAATACGCCACTTCAAGCCAAAATTGACACCCACACCATTGATCTTGCGCCTTATTCATTTGCGCTCACCATAGCCTCTCACATCGAGGGAACACTTCTCGTTCAAACTGAACTGGCAGGCACACTCAAAAAGCCAATCATCACGAGCACCGCCAAAGCGAAAATCAAACGACTTTACTTTAAATCTGAAAAAATCCCAGACATTCGCAACCTCAACTTCAACCTTACCTTTAAAGACAACATTCTCACCATCAGTCCATCAAAAGCCGTAGCTGCAGGAGGAAAATACAACCTCAAGGGAACAGTTAATTTCAAAGAATTTACCAATCCAATATTCAACATTGATCTAACAGCAGACAAAGCTCTCATCATCAGAGACGATAAAATGATCATCCGAGCAGATGCGGCATTAAAACTCACGGGGCCCTATAAAAAAGCACACATTTCAGGCAATGTCGGGATCACCCAAAGCCTCTTCTACAAAGACATTCAAATCATGCCCCTCGGAGGCAATGATGCCGCGGCGCCTCTCCCTGGAAAATCTCAACTGCCTAGCTTCACTCAACCTCGCGTTGCAAAAGATACTCCAGAGGGCAACTCTCAAGCATTCAAGAACTGGACGCTCGACGTCAAGGTCTACACGAAAGACGATTTTCTCATTCGCGGCAACCTCGCCACGGGAAACGCCACAGCCAAGCTGATCGTTAAAGGCACGGTCGGAGACCCCAAACCCAACGGAAAAGTCTCTCTCAAAAAACTAGAAGCCTCACTTCCCTTTTCACAACTCAACATCACCAACGGGGAAGTTATTTTTACTCCAGAAACAGGCTTTGATCCAAGGCTTAACTTCAAGGCAACATCTCGAGTAGGATCCACCGATGTCGAAATCACGATTTACGGTAAAGCATCATCACCCAAGCACCTCTTCAGCTCAAACCCACCACTTCCTGAAAATGAAATCGTTTTCCTTCTCGCCACAGGAACCACATCTGAAAAACTAATGACTGCGGGAAGTGCTGCCGCTGCGGGAAAGGCCTACCAACTCCTCCTCGACACATGGCTCAGATCCAACCCCGAACGATTCAAAAAGCTCAAGCATATCATCTCCATGCTTAACAAAACCGTTAATATCAACATCGGGGGAACCGACCAATTTACGGGCAAACAATTTAACTCTGCCACCATTAAAGTCCATGACCGATGGTATGTCATCGCATCTATGGATTTAGAAAATAACACTCGCGGGCTTTTGCTCTACACCATTCGTTTTAAATAAAAACTCTTGCTCGCCACCATGACAAATCTGCCTCCATCTTCCAACTACAGCTTAAGAAGCCTTCGCATTCTCAGGGCCAGCACGCTTATTCTCTCCTTCTTTTTTGCGTTTGGATTGATCTCAACATCCTTCGCAAAACCAAAAATCTCAAAACATATTAAAACAGCGCGAAAAGAACTCAACGAAGGGATCGCTCAAACAACAAAAAAAATTCGCAACACCAACCTAACCCCACAACAAGCAAACGTCGCTACTTCTAAACTTCACATTCAAGGGCTTCGGGGCATTTCACAAAAAGAAGCCTTACTGATGCTTGGCAACATTGCGGATCTCATCGTAGAAAGTGAAATAAGCCAGTCTCGAGCCGACGACGTTGCCTTTTTGCTTGAGCAAGCGCTCCGTCAACACGGCTACCCAGAAGCTGAAGTCTCGTGGAAAATCAGAGGCACTGCTCCAAATAAAACAGTCATCCTCACCGTAAATCAAGGTCCGACCAGAAATATGGGGGTAGTCAAGGTTACAGGAATTAAAGAGGAGCTTAAACCTGAAATCGCAGCTTATTTCAAACACGACAAATCATCAAAAATCCCAACGGCCGAAAAAAAAATCCCCTTCATCCCAGACAACATGAAATTGGCAGAAGAAAACGCCACGAGCTATCTTCTTTCTCAGGGGTATTGGAAAGCTCAAGTCAAAATAACCAACCAACACATCCACCCTGATTCAGGGCTTGTTGATCTCGATGTGCACGTATCCTCTGGCCCACTATACAAACTCTCTCCCGTCAAGTTCACAGGCTCTAGCCCGCTCCCACTTTCTCCGCTCCGCAAAAAACTCGAAAAATACAATCAATCCCCCGCCAACACCCAAAATATCCTCCTTATACAATCTCAAGTCCTCGAATATTTTCTCTCTCAAGGATACACTCTTGCTTCGGTTAACATGAACCAAGAGCTCGTAGGAACTCATGCGCAACTCACGTTTGATCTCAACATTGGACAAAAATACCGCATTGGAAAAGTAACAATCACGGGGCTTGAACACACGGATCCATTCATCCTCAAACGTCGATTCGACCGCATCGTCGGCCGACCATACGACCCCGCAAAAATGGATCTCAACCAAAAGAAGCTCATGGCATCTGGAGCTTTCAAATCGGTTCAAATCTCCAACCACCCCAACCCCGACGGCACAATCGATCTCGACCTCAAAATAAAAGAAGGGCAAGCAAGAGGCATCTCCACTTACCTCGGTGCTGGAAGCTTTGAAGGCCCTATCTTTGGTATCGGGTATCACGACCGCAATTTCCGAGGCAAAATTCAAAGCCTTGCCATTTCCGCAGAATATTCAGGTCTTGGTATCTTAGGGCGAGCCAGCATCACGGAACCCATGCTTTTTGGATCCGACCGACAACTCATGCTCTCGACCTTCCTTCTCTCTCACGAGTTTGACGGATACAAAAAATACGAACTCGGGATAGGCGCAGAACTCATCTGGAAACTTTCAGAGGCTTACAGCATCCGCTTCTACGGAGACGCCTTAGCTGCAACAGTTAATTCTGTGGGACTTCCAGAAGATGCGTTAGGTTACCAAGATTACGGGGTTCTCCGCGCTGGCATCACTCAGATGCTCGATTACAGAAATAACCCGCTCTCCCCCAATAAAGGATTCCACGGCGAACTCACCACCGAAACGGGAGCTGTTAGCGGTAGTTCAGTCATCCCTTACTCCCGCCTCATCCTCCAGGCGAGTTATCGGCAACCAATCAATGACCAGCAATATCTCGTCTTTTCAGGTCAAGCTGGAACAATCTTTAACAACGACTCTCAAAACTTCCCCGTTGACCTGCGCTACTTCTCGGGAGGTTCAAACTCAATCCGCAGTTTCCCTCGTAGAGAAATGGGACCCACCGCCGACGGCAATTACAAAGGTGGCGAGGCCTACTGGGTTTCAACCATCGAATACAATCGCAAAGTTGCGGGTCCGCTTTGGACCAACCTTTTTGTCGATGCAGGAGCGCTTTCTGAATTTGCTGGTGATTTGACATCTACGGATGTCGAACTTGCTGCAGGCCTTGGATTTTGGCTCAACCTCCCCATCGGTCCAATCCGCGCAGAATACGGATACAACCTCACCAGAGATTCAGGCGAGCCTGCTGGCACGTTTCACTTCACCATCGGTGTAAGCTTTTAAAACAAACACGCGTTCTCGTTTTTCCACTTGTCTTTTCTCAAAACTGGGGAACATTCTTGAGATGAATCCCAACCGCCGACAATTTTACTACCATCTCATTCTCGTCCCCATTCTTGCGCTTCTAGTTTGGACTCTTCCCGCACTTGCCGAAAAACACACACCTTCCCCCGTCCAAGAAACTTATAAAGTGCTCTCCACACACGAAACTGATGCTGTCTTTACGGGAACAAGAGAGCAACCTTGTAGGTTTCGCACGGCTCAATGCCCCGATCACTGCAACCACGGAGGCACCGTTGCTGAGTTCACAATCACTCGCTACATTAGTTACAAAAAAAATGGGAAATACGGAGATCCCAAAACCAAAAAATTCTCAATCATGCTTAAATCTCCCGACATGGATCAAGCGATGATCGATCAAATCAAAAAACTCACCCCAGGCACGCCACTCAAACTAAGTTGGGAACACCGCTATATTAGCAGAACAACGGAAAACGGCGCCACATCCAAGTTTCCACGCCGAGTTATCACTAAACTTTCCGTTTCCCCTCTCGCACCATAGTGAGTAGCATCCCTCATTATGATTCAAACAATCCCCTACGCCAAACTAGCGCTGGCATTTATTCCTGTTTTTCTCGTCATAGGCATCATTGGCAAATGGAATCTAGGTTATAAAGGGTCGATTTACGCCGTTGCTCGGATGCTTATTCAGCTCCTACTCATCGGTTACGCTCTCACATTTATTTTTCAAACTGAAAACCCATGGATTGTTTTACTGGTGCTATCCATCATGCTCGCCTCTGCAAGTTGGATTGCCTTACGAACGATTCACATTCCTCGCTCAGCACTCTACCTTAAATCATTAGGTGCCATTTTTCTAGGCGGAGGCGCCACGCTCATGCTCATGAGCCAAGCCGTGCTCAATCTCGATCCTTGGTATATGCCCCGTTATCTCATCCCGCTTGCTGGGATGATTTTTGCAGGTGCAATGAACAGCATCAGCCTTGCAGGAGAACGTCTCGAAGCTGAAATCGGAAGAGAAGTTCCCTATTCCAAAGCGCGAAGCATCGCCCTCCAAGCGTGCCTCATTCCAATAACCAACTCACTCCTCGCCGTCGGGCTAGTCTCGCTCCCAGGTATGATGACAGGGCAAATTCTCTCCGGCACCTCTCCCATGATTGCCGTTCGCTATCAAATCATGGTTATGTGTATGTTTTTTGGAGCCTCTGGTATTTCCGCAGCCCTATTTCTCACTTGGATCAAACCACACTTCACCAAGCAATAAATCCATCACTTCTTCACATCCCAAGCAACCAGCCAAAGCTGACTCTTTTTTTGAAATCCTAACTTCAGCAAGCGTTTCTCCATGTCAGGCAAATGCGCTGCGCCGTAAAAAATACCAATCTTTTTATCTCCGGCCTTGATTTGCCGTTCCAATACTCGAAGACATTTTGCATTTCGATCTCCAATAATCACAGTATCTCCCGAAAATCCTGCAATTTGATCATCGGCGGTTCCCATGCTTAACATCACTTCCCGCTTGAGCATATCCGCATCCCTTCGAAGCAACCCGATAAGAAGCTTCCTTCCGTCAGGTTCTTTTATTTTTTTTATTTCTCCCTTTAATTGGCGTTTTTTTGACTGTTTGGCATTTTGAAACGCAAAGCTCATCAAAGATTCTTTTCTCTTCGCCTGAAGCGCCTCAAACTCAGGCAAAGTCAAATCTGCATGCACAAAGTTCTCCGCAGTGTAATCAATCATCCGGTGCTGACCTTTGAGTTTTAAAGCGCCACACATCATCCCATAAGCCCCACCGAGCATCCGAAGTATCGGGTCTTTGGGTTTCTTACCAACCTTAGAATGCGAAGATCCCTCCGCTTGATTTTTCACTTCTTGAGTTTTCTCCTCTTGAGTTTCCAGCGCCTTCGATTTTTTGATATTTTCTCCCCCCACCATTTCAAATAATAGGGAATCATAAAAACGAAACATCTTGTTGAGCTTTTGGTAATACGCCGCATCTGCAATATGAACCGCCCCGATCAAATCCACGGTCACCCCATTTTTTTCATATCGTGCCACGCCAGTCTGCAGTTGTAACCGCTGCGGTAGTTCCTTCACTCGAATAAAATCCCCCAACTCAAGTTGGGCAGGAACAGGTTCAGCAAACGACCTCTGAGAAATCGAGCACAACAACAAAATCCAACACAACAGAGGCAAATGAGAAAGTTTCATAAAATCAAAGAAAAAGTGCCTTCATCACTCAGAAAATCAACCCAATTATGAATATCGGATTGATCCCCCACCCAGAACCACTACCTTCATCCCCATGTTGAGAATGAGTCGCTCTTTTGTCATACGCATGGTTCTTTGGTCTGCCCTAACCCTGTATATGGCATGCGATTTCTTTTTGTTCAGCGGGCCAATGAAACAAGAGCTTAACCGCTTATTTCCAACCTCTCAAGACGAACTCAAACAGGCAATTTCCGATGGCATTTGCGCTAAAGTTTACAACGAACCCATTTACCTCAGCCAAGTGGATCGCCGCGTCCAAGAAAAACTTTGGAGAACGGGTCGCTCCATAGATAAAATCCACGCTACGGAAAAAAAAATCCTCCGCTTGGAAGCCATGGATGAGATCATCGATGAAAATCTCATGCGGATCAAAGCCAAAGTAAACGCCCGCGAAGTCACAGTCACCGAGCCTGAAATTGATGCTGAAGTTCAACGGTTCATCAACAAATTCGATTCCGAAAAAGCTCTCGATCAAGCGCTGGCAACTCAAGGAATCGAATCACGAAAAGAGCTTCGGTTTCGGATGGCTGCCCGTATCCAGCAAGAAAAATACATCCTCTCAAAAATCAATGAAGCCGTCACCATCAGTGACGAAGAGGCTAAGGCTTGGTATAATTCTCACTTACAAAAACTTCAAATTCCAGAACAACGGAAAGTAAGACACATCTTTCTCGCCACGCTTAACCGCGATCCTGAAAAGGTAAAATCTACTCTCAGCCAACATTTTAAACGACTTAAAACGGGGCAAATTAATTTTTCCAGTTTAGCCAGTAGCATCAGCGAAGACCCAAAGAGCAAACAGCTAGGTGGCGATCTAGGATGGATGACCCGCTCGCGCCTTCCAAAAGACTTTGCAACTCCCGTCTTTTCCCTACCCATGAACACCCCAACGCTCATCCAAACCAAACTTGGATGGCACATCGTAGAAGTCACATCAATCACCCCACCGACAACGCCTCAGTTTGACGAAATCAAACAAGATATCATCACGAACATCGCCAACAGTCGGCGGAAAGAAGCGATTCGGCAATACCGTCACCAGCTCCGCCTACTCAACCACAAACACGTCAAAATCTTCCCTCAAGTTTTAAAAGAAAACTAGATTTTTGCTAGAACCTAGCATTCACGACACGCGGGTCACCACCCGGGAGTTCTCGCCATTCAGAGAAATTTTCAACCAAATGGTGTAAGCGGGAAGAAGGTCGGGGAATTTATCTGGCCACTCAACCACAACCACCCCTTCTGCATCTAAATAATCATCCCAACCGATGCGAAGCACCTCGTCCTCGCTCTCCATTCTGTAAAAATCAAAATGGAATAAAGGTAAACGCCCACCTGTGTATTCATGAGCCAAAGAAAACGTCGGACTAGTCACTTCGGCATGACTTCCCAAGCCTTTGACCAATCCTTTTGTAAAATGCGTTTTCCCTGCACCTAATCCTCCACCAAGCGCCAAAACGCTGCCATCCTGAAGATCTGATGCAATAGATTCCCCTAAGGCCATCATCGCCTCAGGGGAATCTACTTGCTTAAAATGCCCAAGCTCTATCATCGGTTTTCACTCGGCATTTTTTCTTAAAACATCTCTATTAGATTACCACTTTTCACAAAAGCCCAACATAGAACACTTCACAAGATCTTTCAAAATAGCCTCACGATCAGGAAGTTCCCCATTTGCTTTTTCACCTTTCATAAGTTGCACGAGACCTTTACCTAATCCCCCGCCATAAAAGGCTGCACCTTCTATAAAAATGAGCTGTTTAACGATTTGCTCCTCCGTATGATTTGGAAGATGAACCTTAAACGCTTTTATATACGCGTTAAAAGACTCCATAAGCAAACGCTGGCTCGCTGATGGAACCTCATAATCGATTTCAATCAAATACCGAGCCGTCAGACGCAAGATCATATCGAAACGAACACCACATTCCTCAGGCGTTAGCATGGGGCGAAGCCAACATTCAATTAAACGCTCTATGGGAATATTTTGAACTCCTCCAAATTCTTCTTCAGCCTCTTTGAGTAATTTAAGTCCGTATTCATACAGAGGGTTCAAGCAACGCTTAACCGTCTCCTGAATCAAACCGTCTTTTCCTCCGAAGTGATAACTAACGCTTGCTAAGTTCACTCCGGCGGCGGAAGTAACATCACGGACAGAAACTGCCTCAAATCCTTTTTTGGCAAAAAGTTCCCATGCCGCATCCAATATTTGTTCTCTAGTACTAGCCATTTGCCGAGAATTTACACCCATTTTTTCAAGCGTCAACAAAAACAAACGTCTGAATTTTCTCTATTTGTTTTTTATCCATCTGAGGACAGATTCTGAGGCATCGATGAGCAATCAACGCAACAATTTCACCCACTTCTTCTTGGCAAAGTAAAGGTCTTTGCCTAGTCTTCCGACATGCGCAACAAAGTTATACTCCCTTTGGCACTCGTCACCCTCAGTCTACCACTCTTCGTTTCTTGCGGAAACTCTGATAAAATACCGCTCAGCGGACAGGCCATTACTGGGAATGTAGCCGACGCCAACACACTTCTCAACCAAGCTCGCAATTATCAAGCGGCAGGAAAAAACAGCAAGGCGCTTTCCACTTACAAAAAAGTTTACAAAAACTTCCCCAACTCAACAGCAGCCCCCGAGGCACTTTTCGCCCAAGCTCACATGCTTGACCAAGAAGGAGAATTGATCAAAGCCTTTGATGCCTACCAAGAACTCATCGCCAATTACCAAGGAAGCAAGCGATACTCCACCGCGCTTAAACGCCAAGAATCAGTCGCCCACGCCGCGGCTAACGGAGTGATCAAAAACAGCTTTCTCGGCATGAAAACTCGCATTGCCCCAAGCAAAATCGACAAAATGCTGGGACAGGTTCGCGACAACGCACCCAAAGCTCCCAGCGCCTCAAAAGCGCAGTTTGCTATCGGCAGAGTCTGGCAAGAAACAGGCAATGAAGAAAAAGCCGTTGCTGCTTACCGAAAACTAAGCACCGATTACCCCGATAGCAAAGAAGCACCCGAAGCGCTCTATCAAATTGGAGAAATCCTCATTCTTAAAACGACCAAAGGAAACAAAAACAAAGCCAATTTTGATAACGCGACAAACATCTTTAACGACTTAATTGCGCGCTACCCTAACCACAAACGCGCATCGGACGCCAAAAAGAAAATTAAGTCTCTCGCCAGTCAAGAAATCCAACGCAGCTACAACGTGGCTGAGTTTTATCGGAAAAAAGGCGAAACCAAATCCGCCATCTTTTATTACAAAGAAGTGCTCAGAAAATCTAAAGGTGGCCCCCTCCGAGATCAAGCCACTCAACGTCTTGCTGAGCTAAACGCTCAGTAATTCTCCCTCCTTCTAGGAAAACGGAAACGACACCATTCTCCCAATGAAAGCTCTGCTCATCGTTCTACCTCTCATTTCTTGGCTGTGCGTTTCCTGCACGGGCTACAAGCTCGGAGGCAATAAACCAAGCTACCTCTCCCACGTAAAAAAAATCCAAGTCCCCCTGTTCGTAAACAAAACCCAACTCACCCGAGCTGAAGCTTATGCAACCAACAGCGCGGTAGATGCCATTGTTCGCGATGGAACCTACGCTATCGGCAACGCCGAAACTGCAGATGCCGTTTTGGTAGGCACCATTGAAAACATTAGATACTCTCAAGTTTCCTCATCACGTAGCGACAGTCTCCGTTCAGAGGAACTCAGCATGACCATCGACCTCCATTGGGAGCTCCATGATGCCCAAAATCCAGCAAAGATCCTCAAGAAGGGAACATCTCAAGGAACCACGCGCCTTTTCGCTGGAGCCAACCTCCAAGAAGCTCGAACCAATGCGTTACCCGATGCCTTACGCCGCGCCTGCGAATCGATGGTTTCCCAATTTTCTGATGGTTTTTAATCCTCTCTGCGCATTTACAGCATGATCACCTTTGTCCCAACTCCCATAGGTAACCGCGAAGACATTACCCTCCGCGCCCTTGAAATACTCAAAGAAGCAGATCTGATTGCCTGCGAAGACACCCGCCATTCCCGCCCATTACTCAAACACTACGAAATCGAGAAAAAACTCATTTCGCTCCATGATCACAACGAGCAACAACGCCTCCCAGAGTTGATCGCCAAAGCGAAAGAAGGAGTTGAAATCGCCATCATTTCAGATGCAGGAACCCCTCTAATTTCAGACCCTGGATACAGGCTCATGCAAGCGTGTATCGCTGAAGAAGTCGATTACACGGTGCTCCCTGGGCCATCCGCCGTCATCACCGCCATGGCTGGCTCTGGATTTCCATGTCACGCCTTTAGTTTTGAAGGATTTCTTCCCGTCAAAAAAGGGAAACGCCGTAAAATGCTAGAAGCGGCGATCGAAGCTGGTCGCACCGCCATCTTTTTTGAATCGCCTCATCGGTTGCTCTCAACCCTTGAGATACTCACTGACATCAACCCCGACCTCAAAGTCTGCGTTGCGCGCGAGCTTACGAAAAAATTTGAAACCTACCACCGAGACACCGCGTCCAATCTGTGGGCATCTTTCAAAGAGCGCCCAGCAAAAGGCGAGATCGTTTTACTCTTGGATCCTTCATCCATCGAGTAAAAAACGCATCTCGCCCTCTAAGGTTTTCGTTTTTACACAGAATTACCAACTCACGTTGGTTCCCCGTGTATCCACGTGGACAAAACTAGGGTAACGGCCAATACCACCTTTAAACAAGCCTTCTCGGCGCAGTTGCTTCGCCACATAATTGGCATGAGAAGCGGAAACGCCGCGGAATTGCAAATCTAACGCCACATTTTTCATGTGATAAGAGCGGCTTTTTCCACCTACCGCACGATTATAGCGCGGGCTCCGATACGCCGATGTGATTTCGCGCAATGGAGCGTTCATCCGCACGACCATTTTATCGGCAACTCTCAATGTTGCGGCAATATTGGGCCAGTCCTCTTTGGGTGGCAAAGTGTTATGAGTCCGCCCACGTGTTTTAAAGTGAGGGGCGATTACCATACGTGGCGTAATATTTCTCAAATTGAGACTTTGAATGAAATTGGCATAACGGAGAACATCTACTCCTTTAGCTTGCACCCACGCATGGGGAATGCCAGGGACGGGTTTACTGCTCATTGAGTTAAAGACCGCCGCCTGCACCCGAGATCCACCGATCAAAACTCCTGCAGCTGTCATTCCTGCTGCTGCCAAAAATTGGCGACGTCCTGTGGTTGATAAAGGGTTTGATGATTTTATGTGTTGGGGGATTCCGCCTCCTATGAGCAAATTTTCGCTCGTTGAGTCGGTAGTTTGCTGAGATTCTAATTGAAACATTGCGGGGCGACTATCCACCATATTCACTCATTTTTCCAGCGATTTTTTTTCAAGACGGCTTTAGAAAAAATCCTTAACCCTCTAAAAACAAACCACTTCAATGGATGCAGCAGATTTCTCGAACGAGAAAAAAATGTCGTTTCTCCAGAAAAAAGAATAACAAACCTTAAATTTCCTCACCAAAGTAGATTTTGATGTATTTTAGCTGTTTTTCCTCATCAAATCCACGCTCGATGACGTCTTCATCTGCATCTCTAAAGGCCGGAGCAAAACTAATATTCACCCCACTATCCAACTTAATTGTGCTACGAAATTTATTGCCTGATTTTTTTGCGATTTTTTTATCAATCGGAAAAGATTCCTTCAATTTCTCACCATCTTCATCCTCTTGATTATTGTAAAAATCATCAAACTTTTCAATAATCTTAGGTTCTTGTAGCGCCTCCTCTTTAAATCCGCTGAGATCAAACTCATCTTTCTCTTCAAAATAATTAATCGCCCGGTTTGCGACCCTAAATTTCTCCTCAGCTGCCATCTCCTCAGGCAATCCCTCCTTCGCAAACTCCACACACATATCAGCATAACGCTTAGTCATGTAGTCGCTGTCCTTGCGGAATTTAACCCCCAAAAAGTCACGCATCCAAAAATGCGCATCGGAACTTGCTTTATCAAAGGTGTAAACGAGATACCCCCCCTCCTTGTCGTAATCGATAATCAAGCACCCCTTATCAATCTTTTCAGGAGAAATCCCACGGTGCGTGATAAGTCGCAAATTTCCTTCATGGTCTGCAATCTCAAGAAACGGAACCCGATTCTCTGATTTAATAATGCTCAGCGCTTGGTGAGGCTCTCCGTCCACCATCACATCGTCAATTAAAGCCACACATAAATCACCGGATTTAATATTCGGATGTTTCGAAATTTTATACAAATGCCGCGCGATCTTTCGCCCGTGAGTGAGCAGTGCCTCAGAATCGTTAAAAATAACGGAACTGTAACGGTAAACGTCATTTAAATCCAAAGAATCACTATGGTGAAGCGCCCGACGCTCCAAGTTCCGAAACGGCTTAAGAAACGAAAGCGTCAACACTCCCGTATCATCATCGGCAAACTTGCAAAGTTCATTGGAAGTTCTCAAGGGCTCTGCACGTAAAGAATTTCCCACTTGAGCCAAAGTAAGAGTCGTGAGTTTTGCGCGATTAAAGTTAACGGTATTGGACATGATTTTTATAAAATGATTGGTGCACTGGTGACGGCGGAAAGTATCTCTTCCATCCGAGAGAAACTGTCAAGCTCGCCCAATAAATATTCCATCAGAATGTTTCACAACACCTCTTTTCACCCCAATAATCCAGCCATCCCGACAATTCAAAAATTTCACTCTGGTATTTCTGCCACCTCAAACTACACCTATCGCCATGGGCCGCATCCCTGAGGAAACAATTGAACAAATTCTTGCCGCCACGGACATTGTGGACTTGGTAGGCTCTTACTTGCCCTTAAAACGAGCCGGTGGCACGTTTAAGGCGCTTTGCCCATTTCATAACGAAAAAACCCCCTCGTTCAACGTCAATCCACACCGCCAATCCTATCACTGCTTTGGCTGTGGCGAGGGCGGTAGCGCTATCGGGTTTGTCATGGCCTACGAAAACCTGCCCTTCCCTGACGCGGTCAAAAAACTCGCCAATCGCGCGGGCATCATGATCCAAGAAGAGGTCTATGACCCCGAAGCCGACAAACGCCGTCGGCAACGCTCCCGACTCCTCGAACTCCACAACCAAGCAGCCAAGTTCATGCACGAACTCCTGCTCAACTCACCCGACGCCCAACACGCCCGCGATTATCTCAAATCTCGAGGATATGGTCGCGAGATGGCAGAACGCTGGATGATTGGCTGGATGCCCGACAACCCGAATGTCTTTCTCGATTGGGCTCGGGAGAAAAAATTCACTGGAGCCGAGCTTATCAACTGCGACCTAGCGGGACGCAAAGACGAGCACAACCCGCGCGCGGGCCTTTATGTTCGCTTCCGCG
This sequence comes from uncultured Verrucomicrobiales bacterium, assembly GCA_964583225.1. Lineage (GTDB taxonomy): Bacteria > Verrucomicrobiota > Verrucomicrobiia > Verrucomicrobiales > Akkermansiaceae > Oceaniferula. Next base: position 18,738 of record CAZOWD010000011.1, read on the forward strand.
GACGACTTATGTTTCCGATTCATAACGACTACGGAGACATCATCGCCTTCAGCGGACGACAGCTCCGCCACGATCCCAACAGCGGAAAATACATCAACTCCCGCGAAACTCCCCTATTCAAAAAATCAAAAACATTTTTTGCTCTGGATAAAGCACGACGGTCGATGACCAAAGAAAAATTCGCTCTGCTCTGCGAAGGTCAAATCGACGTCATCGCCTGCCACGAAAGCGGAATCACCACCGCCATCGCCACGCTCGGAACAGCCTGCACCCCCGAACATTCTCGGCTTCTCAAACGCTACACCAGCGATGTTATTCTCTGTTTTGATGCCGATGGAGCAGGCTTTAAAGCCGCCGACAAAGCGTTCAAAATCCTCGCTGCCGATGGTCTCAATATCCGCATGGTCAACATGCCTGAGGGAGAAGATCCCGACACGCTCATCAAAAAAATAGGAGCCGAAGCATTTAAAGAACTCGTCACCTCGGCCCGTGATTATTTTGAGGTCAAGCTCGCCCATGAAACAGCCACGCGCGACCTCACTTCCGTCCGCGAACGTGCAACTCTAGCCAACGAACTCTCGGATCTCATCGCTTACGTCAGTGACAAGATGACAAAAGAAGCGCTCATCAACCAGATCGCCACCCATCTTGCTATCGGCACAGAGGAACTGCGTAGCGGAGTTGTAAAAGCGGAAAAAGAACACAACAAAACCCAATTCTACACCAAGCGCCAAGAAAGCAAAGACCTCCAAGCCGCAACACCTCGGGCACAAGCAACACCCATCAACGGGGCTGTCGCTCACCTTTGCAACTTTGCTCTCACCTCTCAAGAAGCTCAAGATTGGCTCGGCGAGCAACTCGAATCCCTCATCGAACCACTTGCCTCACTCCCTGGAGGATCGATTCTCCGCAACATCCTCAGCGCACGACCAGATCCCAGCAAGCCATCCGCCATCCAAACCTATATCACCTCACTTAGCGAGGAAGACCAAATGGCACTGCGCAAAGTCCTCAACTACGAATCTCCAGATGACCCTATCCGTGCTGCCGAAGAAACCACAGCCATGCTCGTCAGCACCCATTTTCAAAATAAAGAGGCATCCATTCGCTCTCAACTCAAACAGCCCAACTTAGGCCCTGAGGAAATGATCGCTCTTATGAATGAAGCCAAAGAGCTTCAAGAAATCCTCAAAAACCTTCAGCAGCGGTTCATTCGCTAATCCTCCACATTTCATGAAATCCTTCCTCATTAAATTTTTCACCTTCTTCATTTCGTTTATCATCATCCTCGCCACGGCTTGGACATTTGGCGCACTCTTTTACGACGGGCCAGGGATTGCTGGTGGAGCTTGGAACACATTGCTCGCCACCGTCTGGCTCACCGCCAGTATCATCATCGCAAAAAAAGCAACCTTCGCTTATCGCTGGCAAATCAGAATCCTCCTTTGCGCGCTCCCCGTATGGGTTTACTGGAGCACCCTCACCCCATCCAATACGCGCGACTGGCAACCAGAGTTTGCTCAAACGGGCTATGTCGACATCGCCAAAGACGGAGACACACTCACCTTCCACAACGTCCGCAACTTCGACTACGTAGCCGACGGATCGGAAACGGGAATCGTCACAGAACGATGGGAAACGCGAACCTACCACCTCAGCGCACTCCGAGGCATCGACCTCCACTTCGATGCCTTTGGCGGGAAACTCATGGCGCACCCGATGCTTAGTTTTGATTTTGGGAAAGAAGGGCACCTCGTTCTATCTATCGAAACCCGACGCGAAACCACCGAATCATTTTCGGCCATCGGTGGCATCTACAAAATGTTTGAGCTTCAGTATATTTTTGGAACGGAATCCGACCTTGTCCGCGTGCGCACCAACATCCGCAACGAACCTCTCTACATTTACCGGACAAAAACCACCCCCGCCGCAGCTCGCGAACTTCTCATGGAGTGTATCCACACCCAAAATGCCATGAAAGACAAACCCCGATGGTATAACGCCATCACCAACAACTGCACAACGAGCTATCGCGCACAAACGCCCGTAAAAGACCGCCATTACTTTGATTGGCGCCTCCTCGTCAACGGGCAACTCGACAAAATGCTCTACGAAAAAAACGCGCTCGTTACCGATAACTTAAGCTTCAAAGATCTACGCCAACAAGCCCACATCAACGAAGCCAGCAAACGCCATCCCAAAGCCGAAGGATTTAGCGAAGCCATCCGCAAAAACCGCGCAGGGTTTTAAAAACTCCATCTAAATTGCCCCTACGTTTCTTTTTCATAAAAAGCTTTTTCTTAAATCAGATACTCAACCTATCCTCTTTTCCTGACTGGCTCAGCTTAGTCAAAAATAGCAAGACACCTCGTGACCTTGAGTATGTTTTATTATCGTTTTGCGAGTTGATCCTTATAAAAAAGATCTTGCCATAACGAATTGAAAAACTATTTTCATTTCCTATGGAATGACGTAGCGTTTTTCAATAAA